>JBMLMS010000202.1:0-9988 GCA_049243925.1 Pirellulales bacterium | reverse complement strand
TGTTTTTCCGCTCGCTGGGCTACCGCGCGACCTCGGTGCTCAAAGACTTCTATCAGGACACGACCGAAGACGCGTATCTCATGCAGTATGTGCTGCCCGGCAGCGCGGCCGACCAGCCACTCGTGCGCCGGCTCGCCGGCTGAGGCGGCGGCTCGCGGATCCGGCGGGGTTGTCAGCCGGTGACGGTCTTGACGGCCTCGATGCGGCTGCGGAGTGCGGCGACGCTCGCTGCCCCGGTGTCTCCGCGGGCGAAGACGGTGAGCACGGGCCCGCCTCCGCGCACGACCTGCCCGGAGCCGGGGATATCGGCAAGGGCGGGGAGCCGATCGGCGGCGGTCCATGGGCCGGCCAGTGCGTGCAGGCGGCTGAGCATGCGATCGTCGATCGCGACCGGCTCGGCCGCGAACAGCACGGCCTTCGACCAGATGCCGGCATCGTGGGCGGCGGGGGGGGCGACGGGCGACGCCAGCCCGAAGGCCGCGAGGTGCATGGCGAGGATCGACTCGCCGGTGGTGCGCTCCACCAGCTCCGCCGAGGCCGTCGGCCGGGGGTTGACCTCGAGCACCGCGACGCGGCCGTCTCGCTCCACGATCGCGTCGACGCCGACCACACCCCGCAGCCCGGCCTGGCCGGCGAGTGACGTCGCGAGTGATGCAAACTGTGACTGGATCCCGGTAGCCACCGCGCCGCGAGGCATGCACACCGAGCCGGCGTAGGCAAACCTGGCAGCGCGACACCAGGCAGTGCCCACGAGCTGGTGGCTCATGCCGAGGACGCGCGAGCCATCGTCTTCGAGACAGAGAACGGCCGACACCGCTTCGCCGGCGATATGGAGCTGCCAGACGAACCCGGGCACCGCCGGCCCGCCTCCGCCCAGCCACGGCGCGATGCCCCGGCCCCCGGCGCCGGCCACGGGCTTGCGGAGGAACGATCCATCCGTCGGCAGGCCGCGTGGCGCATCGAGCGTGTCGGGAAACCGCAGGCCCGCGTGCCGCACGAGCGCGGCCAAGGCGGCCGGCTCACGCACACGGCCCACCTCCGCGACACCGTTTCCCGCCAGCGGCCGCGCGGCCGACACGCGTTCGATGACATGCCGATGATTCTCGACCGCACCGGTGTAGCACCACGGAGCGGATGGAAAGGCCGCGGCCGCGTCGATGAGACCATCGGGGTAGCGGTCGACCCTGCGGCTGGCCACCGCGGCCGCTGTGAGATCGGCATCGCCGAACAGATCCGCCGCGTGCACGGCCCAGCCCGCTCGGGTGGCCGACTGCGCCGCGAATCGGCAGCTCGCGCCCAGGATGACGAGGGGCGGTCGGCTCCCGGCAGTCGACGGTTGAGGGTTCACGGCAGAGATGCTACCTTGCTGCCCGCTACCCGCGAATCCCGTGGGATTGCGTCATGGTGACCCGCCTGTCTGGCGGCAGCGGACGCTGCGTGGTCCACCCTTTGAGGAGATGAATCCATGTCGATGTTCATTGGCGAAGCTCTGGCTGGTGATGGGAACGAAATCGCCCATATCGATCTGCTGATCGGCAGCAAGGACGGCCCGGTTGGCGTGGCGTTCGCGAATGCCCTCGCCCGTCAGAGCGAAGGTCACTCGAATCTGCTCGCCGTTCTCACGCCGAACCTCGCCGTTAAGCCGGCCACCGTGATGATCACCAAGGTGACGATCAAGGGTGCCAAGCAGGCCGTGCAGATGTTCGGCCCCGCCCAGGCAGCCGTGGCGAAGGCCGTGGCCGACAGCGTGGCGGCGGGCGTGATCCCGAAGAGCGACTGCGAAAACCTCGTGATCGTGTGCGGCGTGTTCATCCATTGGCTCGCCGCCGACGACAAGAAGATCTACGACTACAACTACAAGGCCACGATGGACGCGATCGCGAGCGCCATGCACGGCAAGCCGACCGTCGACGAGATGATCGCCGGCAAGGACAAGGCCGCGCACCCGTTCCGAGGCTTTTAGGTTTACGCAAAGCATCGGCTTCCTGCCGATCTTTGCGTGGATGAAGCGTGGACTGTGAGGGGCTGCCCATGCCCTGGGAGCCGGCGTATCTGACCAGCGCAGCCATGGATGGCGCAGCGCAGGCAGATCCGAGTGAGCGGAGGCCAGGATGGCCGCAGCGAACGTCCGGCGACGGGGCGTGGGCAGCCCCGAACTTTTGTGTTGTGTTTCGAGTACGGTGGGCCGATGCCGAAGCGAATCTTGATCCAACTCGACTGTGATCCGCAGCCGAGCACGTTCGATGCGGTCGTGGCGGTCGATGCCGGGGCCGAGGTGCTCCTGCGGAATGGCGGCATCACGCCCGACAACGTCGTGCCGCTCGTCCATGGAGCGATGTTTACCCGTGGTGGTGGCGACCTCGCTGCCACGGCGATCTTCGTGGGCGGCTCCGACGTGGCGGCGGCGGAGGCGGTCTACGAACGAATTCAGCGGACGTTTTTCGGTCCCGTGCGTGTCGGTGTGATGCTCGATCCCGCCGGTGCGAACACGACCGCGAGCGCCGCCGTGCTGGCTGCCGCGCGGCATCTGCCGCTCGGCGACGGGGCGGAGAGCGGACGGCTGAAAGCCCTGGTGCTCGGGGGCACCGGGCCGGTGGGACAGCGGGTGGCACGGCTGCTCGCCCGGCGGGGCGCGCACGTCGTGGTGGCGTCGCGGAGCATGCCCCGCGCCGTCGATGTCTGTGAGCGTGTCCGCTCGCGTCATCCCGACGCCCGTATGCAGGCAGCCGAGGTCCATGCCGCGGCCGCGCCGACGGGCGTTTTCCGTGACGCGCTCGAGCAGGCCGAGCTGATCGTGGCCGCCGGAGCCGCCGGAGTGACGCTGCTCGATGCAGCCGGCCGCAGCCTTGCGAGGGCGGCACGAGTGCTGATCGACCTCAACGCCGTGCCGCCGGCCGGCATCGACGGCGTGATGGCGACGGACAAGGCGAAGATGGACGGCAGCGTGGTGGTCTACGGGGCGCTCGGCGTCGGCGGCACCAAGATGAAGATCCACCGGGCCGCGATCGCCAAGCTCTTCGAATCGAACGCCGTGACGCTCGATGCCGAAGAGATGCTCGCGATTGGGGAAGCTCTGTAGATCAGCGGCGTTTCTTCGGCCGGCGGGTGCCGAAGAGGAGTACGATCGCCAACAGGATCACGACGCCCGACACGAGCATCACGAGATTGCGCCGGCCGCGGCGAATGGACCGTTCCTCGCGCAGACGACGCAGTGGATCGTCGTCGCGCTCGCCGACAGGCTGCGAGACATCGGCCTGTGGTCGCCGCTGCCGCGGCGCGGGGAGTGCGAACGCGGCCTGGCAGAGCGGGCAGCGGGCCGGGGTGCCCGCTGCGGACCGCTCGGCCGAAAGCGCCGCGTGGCAGCCGGGGCAGGCCACGGCCATCACGGGGTCGGCGGGCACGGGCTCGATGGAGGCGAGGGCCGTCATGCGGACTGCCTCCGGCGATGGGCGACCACGGCGTCGATGAGCCACGGGCAAACGCGGGCTGCGAAGGCATAGCCCTTGGCCGCCCAGCCGGGCAGGACCTCCGGGCGGCGGTTCTCGAGCGCGGCGACGATCGCGCCAGCGGTCGCCTCGGCCGTGAGCGGCCGGCCCCCCGACCACGCTGGCCGGCCGCCGGACCACGCCGGCCGGCGGCCAGCGGCGAGGCTGTCCCAAAATTCAGACTCGGTGGGCCCCAGGCTCGCGAGGACGACGTCTATTCCGTGGGCGGCGAGCTCGGCCCGCAGCGATCCGGCGAGCGAGGCGAGCGCCGCCTTGGCCGCGCAATACTCGGCATGCAAGGGCAGCGGGTGCCGGCCCAGGATCGAGCCGACGAGCACGATCGCCGGATCATGGCCCGCTGTAAGGAGCGGCAGCGCTTCGCGGACGAGTTCGGCCGGGGCGAAAAAATCCAGCTCCATGATCGTGCGGAGCGTCGCCGGGTCGGCATCTCCAAAGGGGCCGATCGCACCGCCCCCGGCGGCCGCCACGACCACGTCGAGGCCGCCGAGATGGCTGCGGGCATGGTCGAGCAGCTGCCGGCGCGTCGCTGCGGCGGTAATGTCGCCCGCCATCGTGGCGATGCCCGGAACGGCGCGTGCGAGCTCGGCCAGCCGTTCGGTGCGCCTGGCCGTGGCGAGCACACGGGCCCCCCGCGCCGCCAGCTCGACCGCCACCGCGCGGCCAACACCCGACGAGCCGCCCGTGACAAGCACGCGCAAGCCCGCGATCCTCCGCCGCCGCGGGCGGTGATCAGCCGTGGGTGATGGCTGGTGCCGGTGCGTCGTCATGCGAGGTGTCGTCGGGAAGAGGTGGCGAAGCCGTGGCTCGCTCGTGGATCACCGCATCCTGCGGGTCGATTCGGCCGAGCAGCGCGGCCGGGATCCGGCAGTGGATCGTCATGCGGTCGGCGGTGAAGTGCCGGGAGAGCACCTCGCCGTGTGCCGCGAGCCAGGCGAGCAGGCGGCCGTTGCCCGGTTCGGTCTCGATGTCGACGTCGTGGAAGGCCCGGCCGAGGTGGTCGCTGACGGCGCGGGCCAAGCCGGGGAGGCCCGTGCCCGAGCGGGCCGAGATGGCCAGGGCATGCGGATAGCGGCCGAGCACCCTGTCGCGGCTGGCGGGATCCTCGATCGAGTCGATCTTGTTGAGCACGAGGAGGGTGTCTTTGTCGTCGACTCCCAGATCGGCGAGCACGCCGCGCACGGCGGCGATCTGGTGGTCGACGAGCGGACTCGAGGCGTCGGCCACGTGCAGGAGCAGATCGGCCTGGCGGGTCTCTTCGAGCGTGGCCCGAAAGCTCGCGATCAGGCGATGGGGCAGGTCGCGGATGAAGCCGACGGTGTCGCTCAGCAAGACGGGCCCCCAGCCCGGCAGCCGCCAACGCCTCGTGCGCGTGTCGAGCGTAGCGAAGAGCTTGTCTTCAGCGAGCTCGTCCGCGCCGGTGAGCGCGTTGAGGAGGGTGCTCTTGCCGGCGTTCGTGTAGCCGACGAGCGACACGGTGAGCTGTGCGCCGCGGGCCGCCACCTGCCGCTCCTTGCGGCCGTGGATCGCCTCGAGCTCCTGCTTGAGATCGTGAATCCGCTTCTCGACGAGGCGGCGATCGACCTCGAGCTGTTTTTCGCCGGGGCCGCGCATGCCGATGCCCATCTTCAGCCGCGAAAGGTGCGTCCACATCCGCTTCAGCCGCGGCAGCGAGTATTCGAGCTGGGCGAGCTCGACGGCGAGCCGGGCCTCATAGGTGCGGGCGCGGGCCGCGAAGATGTCGAGGATGACTTCCGAACGGTCGAGCACCTTGATCTCGAGCGCCCGCTCGAGGTTGCGGGTTTGGGCCGGCGAGAGATCGTTGTCGAAGATCACGACGTCGGCGTCGTGGTGGGCGCAGAGCGTGGTCAGCTCCGCGAGCTTGCCCTTGCCGAGATAGGTCGTCTGGTCGGGCCGGTCGCGCCGTTGCGTGAGCTCCGCCACGACCCTCGCTCCGGCAGTGGCGACGAGCCCGGCGAGTTCGTCGAGCGGATGCGCAGGATTGACCGGAGCGTCGAGCAACACGCCGACGAGCACGGCCCGCTCACTCTGCACGCTGTTTGCCCGTTCGCGTGTGGTCAACCGTCGGCCTCCGTGCCGTCGCCGTCGCCCGCACCACTCGCGGCGAGATGGCAGCAACTCTCCCAGCGGCGGGTGTCGAGCAGACCGTCAGCCACGGCATGCTTGACGGCGCAGTCGGCCTCGTGCGTGTGGGTGCAATCGGGAAAGCGGCAGTGGTTGGCGATCGGCCGCAGGTCGCGAAACGCCGCCGGCACTTCCGCCGGCACCAGCTGCCAGAGCTGAAACTGCCGCACGCCTGGCGTGTCGACGAAGGCGCCGCCGCGGCCGTGGGGAATCAGCCGGGCCGTGGTCGTCGTGTGCCGGCCTTTGTCGTTGTCGCGGCTGACTTCGCCGATGCGGAGCCCGAGCTCGGGCGCGACCGCGTTCAGAATCGACGATTTGCCGACACCGCTCTGGCCCACCACCGCCGTCACGCGGCCGGCGAGTTCGCGCCGCAGCCGTTCGATGCCGAGGCCGGTGGCGGCGGAGCAGAGCACCACGGCATAGCCCATCCGTGCATAGACACCTGCCAAGGGCACGAGGCTCGCCGTCGGCACGAGGTCGGCCTTGTTGAGGCAGATGATAGGACGGATGCCGCTGGCCTCGGCTGCCACGATCAGCCGGTCGATGAGCCCCGGCTTGAGGTGCGGCAACGCGGCACTGCCCACGATCAGCGCCTGATCGACGTTGGCGACGATCACGTGCCGGCGGCCGCGGCTCGCACGGCAGAGCGAGTTGCGCCGCGGCTCGATCGCCAGGATCGCACCGTCGCGGCCGGTGCCGCGAAACCGCACCCAGTCGCCCGCCGCGACGGGGTGCCGCTGGTCTGTGGAGAGTGTTTTCAGGAGCCGCCGGGTCATGCATCGAACGGTCGAGCCGTCCGGATGCTGCACCACGCTTTCCAGTCCCTGGACGTGGAGCACGCGGCCCCGGAGGGTGCCGTCTGCCGTCGGTTCGACGCTCAGGCCGTCGCGCGGGCCGTCTTCGAACGCCGCATCGGCCTCGGCGACAATAACCGTGCGCTTGCGGGTCAGCTCGCCCTTGCCGGAGAGCCGCTCACCGGCAGCGAGGTCGGCGACGGCGTCGAGATCGCCGGCCACGCGGCGGGTCAGATCGCCGCCCCGTCTCCGGGCAGACCGATTCTTTCGCAGTTCGACGCGAAACTTCCGCCGCTTCGTCATGCGGAAAGTGTAGCAGCCAGCCACCCCGACGCCCGCTCGGCTGTCAGCGCCGCTGCCGGCGCGATGCCGCCGCGGGCTTCGGTTCGGCCGAGCGCCGGGATTCGAGCCCCGCCGCCTCGAGCAGGCTGCGGCTGAAGAGATCGGCTTTCGCAGGCTTGTCGGCCGGGGCACTGGTGGCACCGACCTTGGCCGGCTCGTAGCTCACCTCGTATTCGTGCTTGGCCACGGAGAGCGTGTCGCCCGGCTCGAGCCGCTGTTCGCTCACACGGCTGCCATTCACCTTGGTGCCGTTGCTGCTGCCGAGGTCCTTGACATACCAGTAGCCCTCCACGAGCGACAGTTCGCAGTGGCTGCCAGACACGTTGGGGAAGCGGAGCACGATGTCGGCGCTTTCGCGGCGGCCCACGGTCAGGCTGGTTTTCAGGAGCGGGATCGGGTCTCCTCCGCCCAAGGGCTGCAATTCACCGTACATCTTCGACTCCTGGCTGGGTTGTCACGTCGAGGTGTCGCTCACCTCATAATCATACTTTCCCATTCTGGCTCAGGCATGATCCTGTACGGAGTGTAGTATTCTCGGTTCGGTGCGATCCCTATTCCAGGGGAATCGGACTGAAGCGGACCGGGTGATCGCCGGCTGTCACGCTCGTGGCGGCGGGAGGAAAGTCCGGGCTCCATCGGGTGCGATGGTGGGTAACGCCCACCGGCCGCGAGGCCAGGGACAGTGCCACAGAAAGCAAACCGCCTCCGGACGGCAGTCCTTCGGGAAGGCCAGCCGGCGGTAAGGGTGAAACGGTGAGGTAAGAGCTCACCAGCAGGCCGGGTGACCGGTCTGGCTCGGCAAACCCCATCGGGAGCAAGGCCAAGCAGGAAGAAGTTCGGTCCTTCGGGGCCGGCGCGGGGCGACCCGTCCCGCACCCACTTCCGGGTCGGCTGCTGGAGACGTCGGGCAACCGCCGTCCTAGAGAAATGATCGCCGCTCACGCCGGCCCTCGGGCCGGGGTGAGCACAGAACCCGGCTTACAGGTCCGCTTCAGTCCGATTCTCCTGACGATTTCCCCGCGGCTGTTTCCCGCGTTTTCGCGGTCGCTAAGCAGTCCGCTTGGCCGGGGTGGCGGGCGCGTCGGGCGCGTCGGGCGTCATGTCGCGCCGGCCGGACTCGTCGAGCATTTTGATCAGTTTCGTGATGCACAGGGTGTTGACGCTCACCCGCATCTCCTCGGCCTCGGCCTTGAGGGATTCGTGGAGCGATTTCGGCATCCGGACCGTCACCACCCGCTGGGTCTCCCGCTCGGCCGGCTGATCACGCTGCTGCGTCCGCAGGGTGTCGAGCATTTCGCGGATGCGGGCATATTCCGGGGAGCACTCAAAGCGGATCAGGGCTTCGGGGGTTCGAAAGGCCCTCCGCACCAGGCCGTCGACGCCCAGCACTTCGCGAAAGAAGACGACCCACTCCGGCTTCATGGCATAGAGCCGCTCGGCCACTTCAAGCACCGCTGTCGCGCCGTGGGCGGCCGGGGCCACCTCTTCCTCGATCCTGACTGCCATGACTGCCTCGCATTCCAAGTCCACCGAGCGTCGGCGGACACGAGCCGTTCTCGCGTCTGCCACTTCCATTCATGGCAGTCGAGTCAAGCGACAGCATGAAGTGATTGCTGGCAAACGACTTGCGACCGATCGCAAAGAGCAGTCTTCTTTTCGGGCAGCCCTGCCTGGATTCGTGGCAGTAGGGCTGGTGCGCAAAAAGGAGGCAGCTCCCTCGAGTCGCAGATACCAATTGTCCGGCCTGGATGGGCTGGCAAATTGGCTGGCCGACGCGGCTGTGGATCAGGCCGTACGGGTGAGATGTGCCACGATTTCTGCGGCGATGTCCACGCCCAGGGCCGTTTCCAGGCCCCGCCACCCGGGCACCGCGTTGACCTCCACCACGATCGGCCCGTCGGCGGTGGGCAGAAGGTCCACGCCGGCGATCTCGGCGCCTACTGCCCGGGCCGAGCGAACTGCCAGGTCGACCCAGCCTGCCGGCGCAGTCCACGGCTCGGGCCGGGCCCCGCGCGACACGTTGATCCGCCAGTCGCCCGTCG
The DNA here is from genome assembly GCA_049243925.1 of Pirellulales bacterium. Lineage (GTDB taxonomy): Bacteria > Planctomycetota > Planctomycetia > Pirellulales > UBA1268 > RGVT01. The sequence continues at coordinate 1,162 of JBMLMS010000202.1, read as the reverse complement.
ACACCCGGCGCATGGTGAACGTGCCGTCTCCGACCACCAGCACCCGCGCGTCCCAGCCGGGGTGGGCGACGAACTCCTGGAGATAGCAGACGGCCCCGGGTGGATCGGCCCGACGGGCTGCCTCGAGCCAGGGTTCCAGGTCGGGCCGCGCTGCGACCCGCTCGATCCCGCGGCCCTGCGAACCGAACAGCGGCTTCACCACCGCCACATCGCCGAGCGCGGCCCAGGCCGCCGCGATGCCGGCCTCGCTTTGGGCGACGATCGTGCGCGGCACCGGGATGCCGGCGTCATGGAGCCGGGTCAGCGTGAGGTATTTGTCGATCGCCACCTCCAGGGCACGGGGGGCGTTGACCACGCGCCGGCGGCAGGCGAGCCGGCCGAGCAGATCCATGCGGAAGATGACATCTTCGAGCGTTCCGGCCGGCATGCCCCGGACAACGATCATATCGGCACGATCGACGGCCTCGGGGCGATGGTGTTCGGCCGGACCGATGTCCGTGGCGAGATCATGCCAGCCCACGACGGTGGCTGCGTGACCGGCCGCATGCAGCGCATCTGCAAGCCTGCGGACATGCCAGCCCGTCGCGGCGCCCAGCACCGCCACTCGCATGGCCTCACCGCCCCACGGTCGCGGCGCCGGCGGGCGCGAACGATGCCGCCACGATGTCCGGCGCGACGCCGCCGAAGCGGTGCCGGCGGCCCGTGTCGAGATTGACGAACTCGACGACCGCCGGTGCGAAGAGCGCCGGATCGATCGCGTAGAAGTCTCCACCCGCCTTGGCAAACACGCGGGCAAACGGCTCGCCGTAGGCCGGCGAGGCCCGGCTTACCGCAAGCGGCCCCACGTCCTCCAGGCTCTTGTCGTCGCCATGTACCTCCAGCGTGACGATGCCGCCATACAGAATCGCGTCGTTCGTACGGCCGATCGCGGCGAGGTCGCCGGCAGCCACGGGCGCGAGTGGCGCCCGGCCTGTGCCACGCTCGATGCGGGCCATGTCGAAATGCAGGTCGTGGAGCTTGTGAAGGGCGGTCTCCAACGACCGCGCGATCACCTGCAGCGTGCCCGCCGGGCTCGCGGTGCGGGCGACGAGCAGCAGGAGCGAATCGGCCGGCACGCCCGCCGCAGCGGCCGGTCTCCGCCCGGGCGACATCATCACGCAGG
>JBMLMS010000201.1:21327-51804 GCA_049243925.1 Pirellulales bacterium | reverse complement strand
CACGTGGCCGTGGACGTCGGTCAGCCGGCGCTGGATGCCGTTGTTGTAGACCGAGAGCTTGGTGTGATCGATGCCGAGCAGGTGCAGCGCCGTGGCGTGCAGGTCGTAGCAATAGGTCGGATTCTCCGCCGCCTTGAAGCCGAGTTCGTCGCTCGTGCCGTAGGCCGTGCCCCCCTTGATGCCGCCGCCGGCCATCCACACGGTGAAGGCGCCGGCGTTGTGGTCGCGGCCCTTTCCCTGCGCCGCCGGCTGCCGGCCAAACTCCGTCTGGCACATCACGAGCGTCGATTCGAGCAGGCCGTGGGCCTTCAAGTCTGAAAGCAGGCCGCTCGCCCCGCCATCGAGGATCGGCCCCCAGTAGCCGTGGTCGCGGACGAGGTCTTCGTGGCTGTCCCAGTTGGGCCGGATTTTCTTCGCACCGGTGTTCTCGGCGCCGCAGTAGATCTGCACGAACCGCACGCCCCGCTCCACGAGCCGCCGGGCGAGCAGGCACTGCCGGCCAAAGGGGCCGATCTCCGGATGGTCGAACTGGTAGAGACGCTCCACGATCTCTGACTCGCCGGAGAGGTTCGTGACCTCGGGGGCCGAGAGTTGGAGCCGGGCGGCGAGTTCGTAGGCGGCGATCCGGGCGGCGAGTTCGCTGTTGTCGCTCCGCGGGCCGAGGTGGCGGGCATTCACGGCGGCGAGAAACTCGCGGCCTGCCGGCTCGCCAGCGACGAGTGTGGCGTGGTCCTCGGCCGCAAAGAGATCGGCGATCGGCGGCCGGCCTTCAGCCGTCTCGATCACGGTGCCCTGGTGGATCGCCGGCAGGAAGCCCGCGCCCCAGTTCACCGGCCCGCCCGGCGGCAGGCCGCGGTGGTCAGGAAGCACGACGAACGCGGGCAGCTCCTCCGATTCGCTGCCGAGGCCGTAGGTCACCCACGCCCCCATCGACGGGAATCCGGGCAGGATGAAGCCGCTGTTGGCCATGAACATCGCCGGACCGTGGAGCGCGGTCTTGCTCTGCATCGAATGGATGAAGGCCATCTCGTCGACGTGGCCGGCGAGCTTCGGCAACAGGTCGCTCACCCAGCGGCCGCACTGGCCGTGCTGCCGGAAGGGCCAGTAACTCTGCTGGCAGTTGCCCGGCTTCGAGGCGAAGAACTGCACGTTGCCCGTCGTGTCGAACGGAGTGCCATCCCGCTTCACGAGGTCGGGCTTGTAGTCGAACGTGTCGAGGTGCGAGAGGCCGCCGGGGCAGAAGATGTTGATCACCGCCTTCGCCTTGGCCGGAAACATCGGCGGCTTGGCGGCGAGCGGGTTGGCGGCACGGGCCGCCGCTCGTGCCTCTTCGGCGAGGAGCGTCGTGAGGGCCACACCACCGAGGCCGCCGCCCAGTTCCCAAAGAAAGTTTCGCCGCGACACGTCGCCGCGGTGCAGCCGGCAGGGAAATGCGTCTGGCATCGTCATGGTCAGTCCACGTAGATGAATTCATTGGCGTTGAAGAGCATCCGGCACAACTGGGCCAGCCCCTGCGACCGCACGAGGGCCACGGCAGCCGCGAGCTCGGCGTCGTCGGGCTCACGGGTGAAGGCGAGCGCGAAGCCGCGGCGGACCTGTGCGGCAGGATCGGTGCCGGCCTCCTGCTCGAGCCACTTGGCCCAGTGCCCCGCCTGCCGGAGCATGAAGTCGTTGTTCAACAGCGCGAGCGACTGGAGCGCCGTCGTCGTCTCGAGCCGCGCCGGCGTGAGGTTGGCCGGATTCGGGCAGTCGAGCGTCGTCAGGAATGCATGCGGCGTGCTCCGCACGATGAACCGATAGATGCTCCGCCGCCAAAGCTCCGGCTTGTCGGGAGTGACGTAGCGGTAGATGGGGGCATACGCTTCCTCGTAGTCGAAGTCGCGGTAGCCAGGCCCATACATCTCGGGATTAAGGCAGCCGGTGACGGCGAGCGTGGCGTCGCGGAGGCTTTCGGCATCGAGCCGTCGCGGCGACTGCCGCCAGAGCAGCCGGTTGTCGGCGTCGATGGCCGCGGCTCTCGCGGCCTCGGGCACATCGATGCTCCGCTGCCGGTAGGCATGGCTCGTGCAGATCAGCCGGTGCATCGCCTTGAGCGACCACTCCCGCGCGACGACCTCCGCGGCCAGCCAGTCGAGCAGCTCCGGATGCGACGGCCGGCCTCCGCCGAGCCCGTAGTCGCTCGGCGTGTCGATGAGCCCCGTGCCGAAATGGTGATGCCAGAGCCGATTGGCGATCACCCGCGGCGTGAGCGGGTTGGCCGGCGACGTGATCCAGGCCGCGAGAGCTCGCCGCCGCTCACCCTCGGGGAGCGACGCGTCGCCAAAACTCGCAGGGAGAGCGGCGATCGCGGAGAGCGTGCCGGGCGCGACCTCGTCGCCAGGGGTTTCCGGATTGCCGCGGAGATTCACCTTCACAACCGGCGGCGGTTCGGCCACCGGGCCGAAGACCTTGGCTGGCGGCTGGAGCGAGGAGAGTTCCTGCTCGAGGGCGGCAAGCCGCTCTTCGGCGGCGGCCAGCGCCTGGCGTTGCTCGTCGGTGCGGGCGATTGCGTCGCCCTCGATCCGTGGATCCCCGAAAAAGATCTGGTCGTGGCTGATGCTGTTGCCGGCGTCGGTGGCGATGAGCGTGAGAAACTTCGCCGCGGCCGGTAGCGGAACATCGAGCGGCGTGCCACTGTCGTCAGCGCCGATCCGGGCGGTGGCCTTCATCTCGCCATCGAGCAACACAAAATAGTCGGCGCCGGCCTCGGGCGTCCTGCCGCCGTAGCCGACCATCGCGCGAAACCGCGGATTCACGAGCGGGAAGTGCTTCCTGATCTCGGCCACGTCAAACGTGATGCCTGCATTGGCATGCAGGCCGAGAATCGTGTGGCCCTTGGCGGCGTAGTCGACGTCGCCGAGCGTCGTGGAAAACTGGCTCGCCACCGGGCCGTTGCGGATCGCGTCCCAGCCGGCCTTGCTCGTTTCGGGAATCCCCTTCACGAGCAGGCCGGTCGTGGTGACGGGCACGTCGCCGGGCCCATGCGGCACGAAGACGGCGTTGATGTATTTGGAAGGCCCGGGCTGCGGGGTGTTGACCTTGATGTCGGAAAGAAAGCCCTTCGGCTTGCCATCGACCGGCTTGCCAGAGCGGGAGTCGATGCCGGCCAGCTTCGTGCCGGTGCCGCCGCCATCACCGCCGCCCACGATGTCGGCCAGATCGACAGGCCGGCCTGCGAGGGCATGCACGTCGGCCCGGGCCGCGGCCACGGCGGCCGTGAGTGCGGCGCGGCGCGTTGCATAGTGAGTCTCTTCAGCCTGGCTCGTCGGCCTGTCGGCCCGCTTCACGCCGGCAAACACGGCCACGAGGGAGTAGTAGTCGCGCTGCGGCACGGGATCGAGCTTGTGGTCGTGGCAGCGGGCGCAGTTGATCGTCACGCCGCAGGCGGCGGTCATGACCTGCGTGACCATGTCGTCGAGGTCGTCGGCCCGGGCCTGCCGCCGCAGCACGTCGCTGTTCGTCTCCACCTGGCCGACAAAGTCCCACGGGCCGGCGGCGAGAAAACCGGTAGCGACGACGTGCTCGGGATCGTCGGGGGCGAGCACATCGCCGGCGATCTGCCGCCGCAGGAACTCGTCGTAGGGCATGTCGCCATTGAGGGCGTCGATCACCCAATCGCGATACCGCCAGGCGTTGGGCCGCAGCTGGTCGCGCTCGAAGCCGTGCGTGTCGGCGTAGTGGGCGATGTCGAGCCAGTGGCGGGCCCAGCGCTCGCCGTAATGCGGCGAGGCGAGCAGGCGGTCGACGAGCCGCTCGTAGGCAGCGGGCGACTCGTCGGCGACGAAGGCCTCCACCTCTTCCGGGCTGGGCGGCAGGCCGAGCAGGTCGAACGAGAGCCGGCGGATGAGCGTGCGGCGGTCGGCCTCGGGCGCGGGAGCGAGCTGTTTTTCCGCGAGCGTGCGCTGAAGAAAGCGGTCGATCTCGTTACGGACGGGCCACCCGGAGCGGGCGGGCGGCACATCGGGCCGCGCGACGGGCTGCCAAGCCCAGTGGTCGAGCCGCGGGTCGCGGTCGGTCTCGCGGGCGATGCGGTCGGCATCAGTCTCGGGCCACTCGGCGCCGGCGTCGATCCAACGGGTGAGGAGGGTGATTTCCTCCGCCGAGAGCGGCTCGTCGGGGGGCATCGCTTTCTCGGGATCACCGCGGTTGATCCGCGTGACGAGTTCGCTCTCGGCCGCCTTGCCGGCGACGATCACAGTGCCGAAGTCGCCCCCCTTGAGAGCGCGATGCCGCACATCGAGCCGCAGGCTGCTCTCCTGCGTGTCGGGGCCGTGGCAGTCGCCGCACTTGGCGACAAGCAGCGGACGAATCTCGCCCTCGAAGTCGATCGTGTCGGCAGTGGCAGATGCCAAGTTCCCGATCAGAACGCCTGCCAGCAGAAGCGGAGCGACCCGGGCCACCCACCGGACGGCTGAAGCACGCGGCCATGAGCCGGCGTGCGAACGTGATCGTAGGCGTCGCCTCATCTCGCCCTCCATCCGCCGAACCACAAAATTCTAGGTCACACGATCGTTATCACCACGTAAAGGCCCGGAAATTCTTTACGTTTTTCCCGCGGCGCGATCAGTTTACGACGTTGCGGAGCGGCTGGCCCAGAAGCGCACGGCGGCAGGCGTCGGAGCCCTTGACGCGCATGTCGAGCAGGCCCTCCTCGGAATAAAACGCGGCGTGCGGATTGATGATCAGCCGCTCGTAGGCCGGATGGCTGCGATCCCGCCAGGCGACGAGCAGCGGGTCGTCGGCGGCCGGTGGCTCGTGGGGCAAGACGTCGATGCCGGCGCCCGCGAGCCGGCCCGAGGCGAGCGCCGCTGGGATCGCCGCCGTGTCGACCACGCCGCCACGGGCGGTGTTCACGAGATACGCCCCGGGCTGCAGCCAGGCGAGCGACTCGGCGTTGACGAGGTGCCGCGTCTCAGGCGTGAGCGGGCAGTGCAGGCTGAGCACGAACGCCTCGCTGAATAGTTCCTCGAGCGACTCGACCCGCCGGATGCCCAGGGCCTTGTCGAAACCGTCCTGTCGGTAGGGGTCAAAAAACGCGACGTCCATCCCGAGCGCCTTGGCCCGCAGGGCCGTGGCGATGCCGATCCGGCCGAGGCCGACGATCGCGAACGTCCGCCCGCGCAGGCGGTGCAGCGGGGAGAACACGTGATACATCCACGGGTCGGGCCGGTCGCGGAGCCGCGTGTTGAATTGGTGGATGCCGCGGGTGAGGGCGAGCATCATCCCGATCGCCGAGTCGGCCACCTCCTCGGTGCCGTAGTCGGGCACGTTGGCCACCGTGATCCCCCGCTCGCGGGCGAAGGCGTGATCGACGTTGTCGAAGCCCACGCCGCAGCGGACGATCAGCCGGCAGTGCTCGAGGCGCTCGATCGTGGGCCGCGTCAGCCGGATGTTGTGATACATCATGATCGCGGCGGCGTCCTCGATCCGGCCGACGAACTGGTCTTCATGGAAGGCGTCGAACGCCTCCACCGTCGCCAGCCCGGAGAGCGCTTCTCTCTCGGGGGCGAGATCATCGGCGATGAAATCGGTGATCACGACTTTGTGCATCGAGCTGCCTGCGCGGGTTCTTGGACGACCGCGTGAACAACGGCCGCCCGCAGGCTATCATATAAGATTGCCATTCGATGCGTGTTGGAGGCCTTCCTCGCGTCGAGCCGTCCCTCCAGAAACACTGCCGCATGCCCCGACCACCCCTTCGCCGGCGTCGCCCCGGACGCCCTCCTGGCAAGGCCCGGCTGGCCGTGGCGGGGAACGCCGCCGTCGCGGGCGACCTCGTCCAGCAGGTGATCGAGCACCTGCGTGGCCAGATCGTGACGGGCTCCCATCCTCCCGGAACGACGCTGCCGAGCGAGGGAGATCTCGCCCGGGCGCTCGGGATCTCGCGAACCGTGATTCGCGAGGCGATGCGCAGCCTGCGGTCGCAAGGGCTCGTGGAGATGCGGCAGGGGGCCCGGCCGCGGGTGGCGCGGGTCGATTCAGGGCCGACGGCCGACGCGCTCCGGCTCCTGCTGCAACGCTCGCAGCTCTCGCTCCTCCAACTCACGGAGGCCCGCCGGCCTCTGGAATCAGCGATCGCACGACATGCGGCCAGCCGGGCGTCGGCCGACGAGATCGCCGCGCTCGAAGCGGCCATCGACGAACTTCGGCAGGCGAAGAACCTCGATGCCCGTGTGGCGGCCGATGTGCGATTCCATAACTTGCTGGCCGTCGCGACGGGCAATCCGGTGTTCACCGTGCTCCTGGAGACGCTCGGCCGCCTGCTCGTGGCATCGCGGAAACGAACGATCCGGACGGCCGGACCTGAGCCGGCGATCGTCGGCCACGCGGCGATTCTTGCCGCCATCGCCCGGCACGATCCGGATGCGGCCGAAGCGGCGATGCTCGCCCACCTCGGCTGGGCCGAACAAGACATCAAAGCGGCCGCCGCGCGGGGCCGGTAGGACTTCGTGGCGGCCGCGCGTTCACCGCGGGGCGGGCTGCTCGGCGGCTGGGCCAGTGGCCGCATCGCTTCGCAGCCAGATCCCCCTGCCCGTGCCGCCCTTCGGGGTCGTCTTCGGGTAGTCGGGATTGGGCGTGAGTTCGACGACCTTCACCAGCCGGTCGAGTGGGAGATCCTCCGCTTCGCCGGCCCGCCGCACGCCGCTGATCGACACGTCGCGCACGGTGCAGTCGCGGTCGGGCGAAAAGATCTCCCGCCACTTCGCGGGATCGGTCTGGCTGCCCTTGTAGGTCATCGACTTGGGGCCGATCGTGAGCAAGTCCCAGGCGGGCGGTGGGTCGAAGTTGAGCGTCACACCGTCGATCACGAGGCCATCGGTATCGGCATGCAGTTCGATGGTTCCGGGGCGATGGAAGGTGATCTGCTCGAAACGGATATTTTCCAGCCGGCCGATCGGGTCGCTCAGGTCGGTGCCGGCGGGAACCTCGAGATTCGGCTGGTCGTAGCACTTAAACTCGGTGATGTCAGTGATCCGGCGGAGCGTGATGTCGCGGATCGAGCAGTCAACCACCGTGCCGTCGGCGAACCGTTTCACGCCCGGCAGGAGGCGGATGGCGTTGTTGGGCGAGGCGTCCGGAGGCGAGCCGGTGATGTCTTCGATCACGATCCGCTCGATCGGGCCGAAGCTCGGGGCATACTGCTGCCAGTCCCAGGCGGTGAGCGCGACGGGATCGTCTTTCGACACGCCGCGGACGTTGCGGATCAGGCCGTCGGCCACCGGTCCCGACACGTGCACGCCGTCGCGATGGGTGTGATCGAGCATGAGGCCATCGACCACGAAGTCCTGCACGTTGCCCACATGGACGGCGAACGGCCGGCTTTCGCGGACGGTCACGTTGCGAATCCGCACTCCGCGGACGTTGTGCAGCAGGATCACGCCGTGGGTGCCGGGAATGGGCTGAGCTGACGCGGAACGGCCGTAGACGTTGCCTCGCGGGGCATCGGCCGTCGTGGCGACCGTCGTCGTCCAGATGCCGCCTTCGATGGTGATATCGGTGTCTGGCCGCGTGTCGGCCGGCACGGGGCCCGCGGAGAAGCCCACGAGATTCGCGTTGCGGACGATGCACGTGTTCACGCCGGGCACGAGCCGAATCTCGGCCGCGGCGTCGGCCACGATCGCGGCGCCCGACGGGAGCACGAGCGGCCCATCGACGTAATAGGGCTCGTCACGGGCCGGGATTTCCAGGCGCTTCGTTACGTCGATGCGGCGCTGGAAGGCGGCTGTCCAGATCTCGGCCTCGACCTCTCGCGACCTGACGACGCCAGCGTCGTCGGGCGCTTGCTCCGTCCAGGTCTTCAAGGCCACCAGCGACCGCACGTCGTCGAGCGGGGCGGCCCCGACGAGGCCGCACATGCCGGCGACCACCACCATCGGCCGGATGAACAAACGCTGCGACCAGTGGCTTCCGAGTCCCATGGCGTGACGCCTCCTTCCACTTATAGGATAACCAGAGGATGATGCCATCGAGCATCACCGCGGCTTGGCCTTCCCGCGAGGGCACCGTAATGTGAGGCTGACAACCATCTATAGGAGAGATCGCCATGTCTCCCATTGTGGAGAACTCCGTGCCGCATCGCCCGGCGGCGCTGGCGGATCGCGTCGTGATCGTGACGGGCGCTGCCCGCGGCCTGGGGCGGGCGATCGCCACCCGTTCCGCTGAAGCCGGCGCTCGCGTGGTGCTTGCCGACCGCGAGGCGGCCGAGGGCGAGGCCGTGGCGGCGGAGATTGTGGCTGCCGGCGGAGTGGCAATCGCCGTCGCGACCGACGTGTCGCGGCTCGCCGACCTCGAGCGGCTCTGCGAAGCAGCGGTTGCCCGCTTCGGGCGGATCGACGGCCTCGTCAACAATGCGGGCGTCAATTTTGTGAAGCCGGTACTGGAGGTGACCGAGGCGGAATGGGACCGCGTGCTCGACATCGATCTGAAGGGTTCATTTTTTCTCACGCAGTTCGCCGCTCGGCAGATGGTGGCCCAACGGCCGGCCGGTGGGGCGATTGTGCAGATCGCGAGCGTGCACACGCTGGCCGCGGTCGCGGGCGCCGCGCCGTACGACGCAGCCAAGCACGGGATGGTCGGCTTCACGAAGGCGGCGGCAGTGGAACTGGCCCCGCACGGCGTGCGGGTCAACCTGCTCTCGCCGGGCCTTTGCCGGACGACGATCTGGGAAGGCCTCGTCGCCGCCGCCCCGAGCGAGCAGGCCTGCCTCGACTACTGGCAGTCGCAGATTCCCGGCGGCCGGCCGATCGAGCCGGAGGAGATCGCCGATGCCGCCATCTTTCTGCTCTCCGATGCGTCTCGCGCGATCACCGGCGTGAACCTTGTGGCCGACCTCGGCATGACGAGCCTGCTCGTCGGCCGTGAGCCCTATGCATCGAAGCCGATCACCGGAGCCTGACCCCCGAGCCTGACAGGAACAGCGCCATGCCGCTCATCGATCTTTCCCATCCACTGGTCCACGGCCAGCAGACCTTCCCGATGGATCCCAAGCTGTCGATCGTGCCCCACGGCACGACGGCCACGCTCCGCTACAACATCACGCAGGTGTCGATGTCGACCCATCAGGGCACCCACCTCGACGCGATGTACCACTTCATCGACAACGGCAAGACGCTCGACCAGATGCCGCTCGACTGGTTTTACGGGCCAGCGACCATCCTGCGGATTCCGAAGGGGCCACGGGAGGAAATCACGCCAGAGGATTTCAAGCGGCACGAGGCGGTGCTGACACGCAACGCAAAGATCATCTACGAGACCGGCTGGCACCGGCAGTTCGGGGCCGACAATTTCTACAGCGACTTTCCGTCGCTCACGCAGGACGCCGCCCGCTACCTCGTCGCCCGCGGCATCCGGATGCTGGGCATGGACACGCCCACGCCCAGCCGCGACGGCTCACCGATCCGAGCCGTGGCGATTGCCTGAGACCCGCACCAGCTTCATGATCCGGCCGTCCACGTTCCAATCCTGCACGTAGAGGTTGCCTTCCGCGTCCCAGGCCGATCCGTGCGTGCCGCTGAACACGCCCTCGATCCACTGCGCCTGCGGGATCTTGTAGTTCTGCCCCTGGGCGCGGTCGGGATTGTGGCCGAGCACGGCCATGATCGTGTTGGTCTTGTCGAGGATCACGAGCCGCCCGTGCAGGTCGGGCACCGAGACGTAGTCGCCCTGGACCGACGCCGACGTCGGCATCCCCAGGCCCGTGATCGCCTCCTCGAGAAAATTGCCGTCGAGGTCGTAGTGCAAGAGCCGCCCCTTGGGCTCGTGGTTACGATCGCAGATCAACAGCCGCGGCGGGTCGTACCGCGTGTCGAGCGTCATGCCGTGCGCCGTATTGAACTGCTTGAGATCGTTCCCCTTGGTGCCAAAGTGCTTGAGATACTTGCCCGTCTTGTCGAACTTGAAGATGTGGTTGCTGGCGTAGCCGTCGGAGAGAAAAATGTCGCCGTTGGGAGCGACGGTGATCGCCGTGGGGGCAAACTGCTTGAGCGCGAGGCCCGACTCTTCGGGAAACGGCAGCTTGAGCACGACAGCGCCTGTTTCGGCGTTGATCTTGATCCCCTCGGCGTTGGCGTTGCGGGCACCGTAGAGATATTCGCCGTCGGCCTCCTTGCGGATCTCGATGTCGTGGAGCCGCGTGTAGTCGCCACCGAGGTGGCGGCGGATCACCTTGCCATCGGGGCTGAATACGAACAGGCCCGCGTCGGCGCTCGTGAAGATGTTGCCGCGGCTGTCCACGGCGACGCCGCCGTGCGTCGGCCCGATCTGCGACAGGCCCTTGTCGTCGAGCCCCCAGCCCGGCACCGTGTCGAACGTCATGATCCCGCAGCCCATCCGCACGGGGGCGGGCAGCTCGGCATGCAACGGACCGGCGACCACGCCGATCACAACCGCGAACAGACAGACAGCTTTCATGGATCAACTCCCCGTGGTGGAGCGACCAATCTAGCGGGTTTCGGTGGCTAGTGCATCTCGACGGCGCAGGTGCCGAGGCCGCCGCGGTAGTAGTTGAACTGCACGTTTGGATGGTCGGCGAGCAGCGACATCGGCACGCTCGAATCGGGCAGGCCCTTCGAGATCATCAGGGCCGTGAGCCGCTGGCCGAGCGGGTTGTCGTGGACGCCGGCGTGCCAGATCGACACCTTTTCGGCCTGCCAGGTCTGCACCGGGCCCGCGGTGATCGCCTGCTGCGGCACCATCGTGATGTTGCCTCCGCCACTCGTGCGGGCGTTTTGGGCGAGGGTGACGGGATGCAAATCGACCACGCGGGTCGAGAGAGATCGATACTCCGCCGGTGACGGCGGCGCATCCTTATAGTTTCCCTCCCGCCGCAGCGGATCGTTGAACGCCCAGTGCTTGATGTCCCCCTGCCCTCCCTGCATCACGGCGCAGCGGGCCGTCTTCCAGCTGGCGATATACGGGCCCACGTCGCCCTTCGGAAAGTGGAGATTCGCCTCGGGCATCCGCAGCTCGGGCCGGATGCGGTCGAAGCACAGTTCGCGGTCGGCTTTCTCGAACGAGAGCGGATGCGTCACGGGCACCTCGCGGCCGTTCTCATACCACTCGTCCATGCCCCAGAAGTGGGCGTGGCGGAGGTTCAGGCCGAGTTCGTTCACGAGCCGGGCCACGAGCGGCAGCTGCTCGGTCGGCCCGATCGGCCCGCAGATGCCGACGGGATCGTCGGCCGTGGCCTGCTTCCAGGCGGCGATGTATTCGAGCGCCTCGGCCAGATAAAAGTCTTCCAGCGTGTCGTAGAACACAACGTGGAAGCCGGGCCGCGAGAGAGCGGCGAGGTCGCGCTCCGTGAGCGCCGCGGCATCGCGGATGAGCTCGGCGTCGAGCGTGGTGTAGTCCCACCAGTCGGGGGCAATGCGGCTCAAGGGACGCGGCACGTGAGACTCCTCGAAGTGTGAAGATGACCTCCGCACTGTAAGCGTCCTGAGCGCAGAATCGCAGCCCCAGACAGGCCGGATTCTCTTTCGATCCGTGCGGCCGGCCTTTCGTTTTCACTCCCACTCGTCCGTGGCGTTCCGCGAAGTCAGGCTCACGAGCCGCGAGAGACCCCGCCGCCGAGGGCCGCCGCGAGCGGATCGTCGTCGTGGGCCGAGAGGCCGAGGTGCAGGTGCCGCCGCCAGCCCTCGGCATATGCAAACCGCCCCGACATCCTGCCCACCTGCCGGGCCATGTCGTCGCCCGCGTCGAGGTAGCTGTCCATGCCCTGCGTGGCGTCGAGCCAGGCCTTTTGGCTCACGTGCGCGGCAAGTGCTTGCCGCTTCACGGCCTGCACGCTCGTGGTGTCGACAAAAAGCTCGGGCATCACCGGCCGCCGCAGGCCGTCGCAGAGGCCGTGCGGCATCGCGTGATAGACGGTCACATCGCCGGCATACGGCTCGCCGGGCGGAACGGTCGTGAAATTCGGCATCCCGCGGGCGAAGGCCGCCGTCACGGCGAGCCGGGCCGTGTTCATGTGGTCTTCCATGTAGTCGTCGGGCGAGTGCGTGAGCACGATCCGCGGCCGCACCCGCCGCACCACTGCCGCGAGCCGGCGCAGGAGCCGCTCCTCGTAGAAGATGCAGAGGTCGTTGGTCAGGCTCTCGTGAAACTCGGCGCCCAGGATCGCCGCCGCCGCCCGCCCCTCGGCCGCGCGGATCGTGCGCGTCTCGTCGGGGCTGGTCGTCATGCTTCCGCAATCGCCGCCGGAGAGATTGAGATAGTGCGTCTGCCACCCCGCTTCGCGCAGCCGCAGGAGCGTGCCCGCGGCGACAAACTCGATGTCGTCGGGATGAGCCACGATGGCGAGGACGGTAGGGGCGGTCATGCAGGCGACGACTCCGTGGTCCAAGGATTCACGGAAAGCCTACGAACTCACCGTCGGCCACTGCAATCGGCAGCCACTCCTGGATTTCGAGCGCCGTGGCATCTTTTTCGTTGCCGATGAACGATATTTCGTAGGATGCCGAGATGGAAATTGCGAACTTCCAGCCCGAAGCCTGGTTTCGAGAAGCCCAGGATGCCCTCCCCACGCACGCCCGCGTGGCTCGGGCGGCCGAGATGTTTGTCTGGGCTCGCGGCTTGATTGGCAGGCAGATCCTGGCCAGCAGGGGCCCGCTTTCCGCGGAACGGCTGAAGTGGGAGACGGCGATGCGGTTGTACGGTTCCGATGCCACCTCGCGAAGACTGATACAGCGGATGCTCGATCATGTTCCCGGCTGAGATATTCCGGAACACGCTGTCGCGGCTGCTCGAAATCCTGACCCATCAGGGAGTTCGTTTTCACCTCACGGGTGGGATTACGAGCGTGGCGTACGGTGAGCCGCGTATGACGCAGGACATCGACATCGTCGTTGACAATCCGTCGCTTGCCGCGACCCTCGATTCCTTCCTTGCGGCTGCCAAGCAGGCTGGCTTCCTGTTCGATGCCGAAGCCGTCCGACGCGGCGTGGCGGAAAAGGCGATGTTTCAACTCTTCGACATGGCCGACGCGTTGAAGATCGACATCTATCCTCGCGAGATGATTCCCGGCGAGTTGGATCGCTCGGCATCACTCGAAGTTTTTGAAGGAATGCTGATCCCGGTGGTGTCGAGGCCCGATGCGGCCGCCTCGAAGCTGGCGTGGGCCGCGAAGGGAAGTCATAAAAGTCGGCGAGACCTCCGCCAGATCGTGCAACGCATGCCACGGGCGGAACGTGACGAACTTGACCGCCTCGCAGGCATCCTCGGCCTCAACGCGCTGCTCACCGAAATCCTCGGCGAAGCGGACGAGATCGTCGGATAAGCGGCGACTCCAACCGCGACTGCCATCCCGCGTGTCGTGCACACCCGCGCGGATGCACGCATGATGGCATCGGAAGGACTGCAGGAAGATTCACTGGCCGCACTGCGCCGCGGCGCGCAGGGCGGCGGGGGTCGTGCCGAAGTGGCGGCGAAACACGGTGGTCATGTAGGCGATCGAGCGGAACCCGGCCCGCGGCGCGATGGTCTTGAGCGGCAGGTCGGTCGTGGTCACGAGGCGGCGGGCCTCGGCGAGCCGCACCTCGAGGATGTCGTCGCGGATCGAGCGGCCGACAAGCTGGCGAAACCGCTCCTCAACCTGCCAGCGCGACAGCCCCGACTCCGCCACCAAGTCGGCGATCGCCAGGGGGCCGAACGCCCGCTCCCGGATCGTGCGGATCACGCGGGCCACCGCCGGATCCTCGACGGCGAGCGTGTCGGTGGAGCGCCTGGCCACGACGCCGATCGGCAGCACGACGGAGCGGGCCGGCACCGCTCGCCCGCCATGTTCCTGCGTTCGCTCCGGCCGCATGAGCTGGTCGAGGAGCCGCGCCGCCTCGTGCCCGATCTTCCGCGCCGCCTGGGCGACGCTCGACAGCGGCGGATCGGAGAGTTCGCACACGAACTCGTCGTCGTCGACGCCGATCACGGCCACGTCGTGCGGCACCCGCAGGCCGAGCGACCGGCAGGCCTCGAGCACGTGCCGAGCGCGGACGTCGTCGCAGGCCATGATACCGACGGGCTTGGGGAGCGACGCGAGCCACGCGGCGAGTTCCGCCTGTAAGAGTTCCCAGCGGGTCGAGTCGAGCCGCGGCACGAGCACGGCCGCCTCTTTCCCCGCTCTGGAAATCCTTCGGCTGAACGCGGCGGCCCGAGCCTCCGACCAGCCCGTGGCCGGCGACGACCGGATCCCGTAGTAGCCGAAGTGCGGCAGCGCCCTCTCGAGCAGGTGCTCTGCGGCGAGGATCGCGATCCGCTCGTTGTCGGTGTCGACATAAGGAATACCGCTCTGCGGGTCGTATGCTCCCCCACCGCCACCGACCGCCACGGTGGGCCGGCGTGCAGCCACGACGGCCTTGGCCACGCGCGGCTCATCGAACGACGCGATGATCCCCTGCCCCGACCACGATTTGAAGTCGGGCAGCCGCCGCGATTCCTCTTCCTCGACATACAGCCGCCAATCGCCCACCTCACGGGCGTACCGCGCCACGCCCTTCGCGATCTCACGGTCGTAGGGCAACGATGGATCGACGACGACGGCCACGAGCGGCCCCGCCGCCGCTCCGACTCGACCTCGTGAGGTGCCGCCTACACAACGGGACCGCCTTCTCGGGCTTTCGTTTCGCAAGCGGTCACTCCCACCCGCGGGCACGGAGCCAGGCGATCGCGCGGGCTTTCCAGTCGAGTTGGCCCGGCAGCGTGTTTCCGGCCTTGAGGCCATAGCCGTGGCCCCCCGTCTCGTAGATGTGGATCTCCGCGGGCACCTTCGCCTCCACGAGTTTGTGGTAGAGGTTGGCAGAGCCCTGCGGCACCGACGCCGGATCGTCGCCACACTGGGCGATGAACATCGGAGGCACGGTGCCGTCGATCGCGATGTCAGACCGCAGGCCTTGATTGCCTTCGCCCACGATCTTCCAGGCATAGAGCAAAAGCACCGCATCGGGCCTGGCCGACACGGCCGGATCCGCCCCCGGGAACCGCGGCTGGTTCGTGGCCGCCACGAGCGCGGCCTGGCCGCCGGCGGAGAACCCGAGCACGGCGATCTTCGCCGGGTCGAGATGAAGCTCAGCCGCGCTCCGCCGCACCTCCTGCACGGCCTTCTGGACATCCTGCACCGGCGCGGCATTCGGCACCGGCATCTTCGCCGTCGGCACCCGATGCACCACGAGAAAGGCCACGATGCCGTGCTCGTTCAGCCAGCGGCACGCGTCAGAGCCCTCGTGCTCGTCGGCAAGCACGCCGAACCCGCCCCCGGGCACGACGAGCACGGCACTGCGGAGCTTCGCCGGCTCGGCCCGCGGAATGTCGTAGACCACAAGGCGGGGATTCGAGACGTTCGATCGGCGCGAGATTCCATCGTCCTTCTTTTCGACCGTCTCGGCCGGCTCGACCGGCACCCGCGGTTCGGGCACGCCAGCCGGCCAGAGCACGATCTCCCGAGGTTCGGCACCAGCCGCAGGAGGCGTGTGCCACGCGGCAGGCATCGAGACGACGATCGCGAGGAGGAAGATGAGGAGGCGGTTCATGCATTGATCTCCTTGACGACAAAGGCTGGCTCGACGCCCGTCAGCCGGACATCGAGGCCCGAGAAGCGGTGGGTAAGCCGTTCGTGATCGATCCCCACGAGGTGAAGCACGGTCGAGTGCCACTGATCGCTCGCATTCGGCAAGAAGTGTTACAGAAACCATGAAGACAGTTCGGCCGGCAGAAGTCAAGGCTGCCGTGCTTCTTGGTTCTGCGACACGCGAATTTCTATTGACCACCGTCGATTGCACCAATAATTTCTCTTGCAGGGATTTTGTCAACGGGAGGTCGCATGAGTGCTTTCAACGATCGAGTGTTCGGCAACGCCACGTCGCGCCGGCGAAAGGCCCGGGCCGCCCGTTTTCCGGCGTGCATCGCTGAGCAACTCGAATCACGCAGCATGCTCAGTGGCATTGGCATCGCCGTGATGCCCCCCGTGGCCCCCGCCAACACCGACTCGCCCGTCCTCATCGCCCCGCCGCCGGCGGCCGGGTCGGGCAGCGCTTCGAATCCCCCGGTGACGCTGCCTGTGATTCGCGAATCGTTGCGGATCACGATGCCGTCGCAGGTGCGGGCGGGAGTGCCGATCACCGTCACGGCCGTCGCGGTCGATGCCGCCGGAAGGCCGCTGTCGTCATTCAATGGATTGGCCTCGGTCACCAGCAGCGACCCGGCGGCGAATTTGCCGATGGTTCCGGTGACGTTCCGGAATGGGCGGGCCTCGTTCCAGGTGACGCCGGCAACTGCCGGCAAGCAGTCGATCACCGTGAGGTCGCTGAGCGACGCACCGGTGTCGGGGACTGCGAGCACCACGGTCACGGCCGCCCAGGTGGCGTCGAGGTTTGCCGTGACGCTGCCGCGGGCCGCCGCCGTGGGCGTGCCTGTCACGGTGACGCTCGTGGCGCTCGACGCCCAGGGGAGGCCAGTGACGTCTCATCGCGGGATCGCGACGCTGACTTCGACCGATGCGCAGGCCAAGTTTCCCCCGACCGTCACGTTCGTGAACGGCAGGGCGACGGTGCGGGTGGTGTTTGGCACCCTCGGCCCACAGAAGCTGTCGGTGAGCCAGGGCACGCCCTCGGCGCCGCCGAGCAGCGGTATCGTGGGCAGCGGCACGACCCAGGTCGCCGAGGTGGTCACTCAGCGGATCCGCCTCTAAAGAGGCTCATCGCTCCGGAACGTTTTGAGGGGCTCGTTCGCTGGAGCACCTTCGAGCGCGGGCTTGCTGCCGGCTCTGAAGGCGCGTGGGGCACCATCCGCCAGACGGTGAGCAAGAACTGCCTTCGCGCATTCGAAAGCCTCGCCCTACGAAACGAAATCATTGGCGTGGGTGGCGGCTCATGAAAGCTCGCCCGGAAGGCTATGCTGCGGGGACGTGTCCCATCGTCAGTCCGCCCGACGGAGCATGCATCCATGGATCGCCACCGCGCAGCCTCGAACCCCACGCGGCGTGAGTTCACCACCGTGAGCGCCTCGCTCGCCGCGGCGGCGACGTCTGCAGCATCGTTCGCCGCCGCGATGGTGCATTCCTCCCGCGCGGCGGCCCAAGAGACCCGCGAGCTGCGAATCGGCGTCATCGGCTGCGGCGGCCGCGGCACCGGCGCGATCAACGACTCGCTCTCCATCAACTCGGGCGTGAAGCTCGTGGCGGTGGCCGACCTCTACGGCCGCAATTGCGAGCGGGCCTGGAAGATGATGCGGGAGGCCCACCCCGACAAGGTGGCCGCCACCGACACGAGCCACGATGGCCTCGACGGCTACAAACGGATTCTCGACGACCCGAACGTGGACGTCGTGCACGTGACCTCGACCCCCGGGTTTCACCCGCTGCACACGCAGGCGGCGATCGCGGCGGGCAAGCATGTGTTCGTGGAGAAGCCGGCCTGCGTCGATCCGGCCGGCTATCGGCTCTGCCTCGAGGCCCACGACGATGCCGTGGCGAAGGGCCTCGCGATTGTGGCGGGCACGCAGTATCGCCGCCAGGTGAACTACGCGGGCGCGGTCGACAAGATTCGTGAAGGGGCGATCGGCGACATCATCGCCGCCCAGGCCCGCTACTGCTCGCCCGGCATCTGGTATCGCCCGCGCACGGAAGGAATGAGCGACGCCGAATACCAGCTGAACAACTGGTATCACTTCGTCTGGCTCTCAGGCGACCAGCTGCTCGAACAGGGCGTCCACAACCTCGACGTGATCAACTGGGTGATGGGTGACAACCCCGTGTCGGCTTACGGGTCGGGCGGCCGGTTTACGCGGCCCGACGACAGCGAACTGTGGGACACGTTCGGCGTCGACCTCGAGTATCCGGGCGACCGGTTCGTGTCGTTCCAGTCGCGGCACCTGCCCAACACGCTGTCGGACGTGGGCAACGTGATCCACGGCTCGCAGGGCACCTGCCACATCGGCGGGGGCAACACCGGCTCGCGGATCGTGGACCGGGCCGGGAAGGTCGTGTGGGAGATGAAGGGCAGCATCGCCGACGCCTACAAGCAGGAGCACAAGGCCTTGATCGACTCGATCCGCGCGGGCAAGCCGATCGTCGAACTGCGGCAAATGGCCGACAGCTCGCTCGTGGGCGTGATGGGCCGCCTCGCCGCCTACACCGGCCAGAAGGTCACGTGGAAGTTCGTGGCCGAGGAGTCGAAGCTCGATCTCTTCCCCAAGGATCTCACCTGGCAGTCGGCGCTGCCGAGCCCCGGCTTCGCCGTGCCCGGCAAGACGAAACTCTCCTGACGAGCCGCGCGAGTGTCGGGCCGGCTCTGGCCCGACCGCCGCCGGCCGGATAGATTGCCCCCCATGAAACACGACACCACATCCAAGCACTACAACGTCGGCACCATCGGCTACGGCTGGGCCGCCACGGCGCACATCGCCGCGATCAACGCCACGAAGCAGGGCCGCGTGACGGCCGTCTGCTCGTCGAGGCCGCTCGATGCCGCGGAGCTTTCCGCGAAGCATGGCAGCCCTATCAAGGTGTACGAGCGCGTCGAGGACATGCTCGCCGATCCGGCGATCGACGTCGTCGACATCACCGGCCTGCCGAGCCTCCACCGCGACCAGGCCGTGGCCGCCGCGAAGGCGAAGAAGCACATCATCCTCGAAAAGCCGATGGCCAATTCGCCCGAGGAGGTGGCCGATATCGTGCAGGCCGCCGCAGCCAACGGCGTGAAGGGCTGCGTGTGCTTCGAGTGCCGGTTTTCCAACCAGTTTCAGGTGACGAAGGCGCTCCTCGACGAGGGGCTGCTCGGCACGCTGCACTACGGCGAAGTGGACTACTACCACGGCATCGGCCCGTGGTACGGCCAGTTTCGCTGGAACACCGGCAAGAAGGACGGCGGCAGCGCCCTGCTCACGGCCGGCTGCCACGCGCTCGACGCTCTTCTCATGCTGATGGGCCACGACGTGGAGAGCGTGACAAGCCTGAGCACGAAGTCGGCAAGCACGATCTTCAAACCCTACGAATACGACACCTCGAGCGTGACGATTCTGCACTTCAAGAACGGAGCGATCGGCAAGTCGGCCGCGATCGTGGACTGCCTCCAGCCCTACTACTTCCACACGCATCTCGTGGGCAGTGAGGGCAGCCTGCTCGACGACAAGTTCCACTCGATGAAGCTCAAGGCCGACAAGGGGCACTGGAGCAAGCTCTCGATGAAGATGCTCGACTCCGGTGACGTGAGCGACCATCCCTACCAGGCCCAGTTTCAGGCGTTCTTCGACGCGCTCGACAAGGGCGCCGACATGCCGCTCACGAGCTTCCCCGAGGCGAAGAAGACGTTCGACGTGATCTTCGCCGCCGACAAAAGCGCCGCCCAAGGCGGCGTGCCCGTGATCCTCTAACGTAGGACAGGCTTCAGCCTGTCATGAATCCCGACAGGCTGAAGCCTGTCCTACAACGAGCAACTATGCGAACTCTCTTCCTCGTTCTCCTTCTCACCGCCACCGCCACCGCCGCCGAGCCGCCCGCGGGCTTCACGCCGCTCTTCAACGGCCAGGACTTCTCCGGCTGGCGGGGCCGGCCGCACTTCGACCCGGCCAAGGAAGCCGAGGGCACCGATGAAGAACGCGCTAAGCGGCAGGCCGAATGGGACGCCGACATGGCCGCCCACTGGAAGGTGGAGAACGGCGTGATCGTGAATGACGGCAAGGGCGTGTTCCTCACCACCGACCGCGACTACGCCGACTTCGAACTGCACCTCGAGTGGATGTTTCCGGCCCCCTGCGGCGACAGCGGCATCTATCTGCGCGGCAACCCGCAGGTGCAGATGTGGGATCCGACCTGCGAACGAGACTTCAAACTCGGCTGCCAGAAGGGCTCCGGCGGGCTCTGGAACAATGCGGCGGGCACCGAGGCCAAGGATCCGCTCGTGAAAGCGGACCGGCCCACCGGTGAGTGGAACGCCTTCCGGATCCGGATTCAGGGCGACCGCGTGACCGTCGTCTTGAACGACCAGCTGGTCGTCGACAACCAGCCGCTCCCGAACTACTTCACGAAGGGCGCGCCCCCCCTTCCCGACCGCGGCCCGATCCAGATTCAGACGCACGGATCCGTCATGCACGTGCGCAACGTGTTCATTCGCGAGCTCGGCACGCTCGACGGCTCCGGCCCCGGCTGGCGCGACCTCGGCGAGGCCGACTTCGAAAACGTGAACTGCGCTCCCGACACCTGGAGCTGGAAAAACGGCACGGCCCGCTGCACGGGCAAGCCCGTCGGCGTGATCCGCACGAAGAAGCCGCTCACGAACCTTGAGCTCTCTGCCGAGTGGCGGCACCTGCAAAAAGCCGGAAACTCGGGGGTCTTTCTCTGGGCCCCGCCCGAGGTGTTTGTGAACCTCCCGCCCGACAAGTTGCCCCCGGGCGGCATCGAGGTGCAGGTGCTCGACCATGGTTTTACCGAGCAATACGAAAAGCAGACCGGCAAGAAGGCCGACTGGTTCAAGACTGACGGCGACGTGTTTCCCGTCGGCTCATCCGACATGAAGCCGTTTCCGCCCATCGCCCCCGATGGAAAGCGGAGCTTTCCCAGGGAGCGGCACTCGCGCGGCACGCCCGAGTGGAACCATTACTACGTGCGGGCGATCGACGGCGAGGTGCGGCTCTGGGTGAACGGCCACGAGGTCTCAGGCGGCAGCGACTGCTTTCCTTCAACGGGCTTCATGTGCCTCGAGTCGGAAGGCGCGCCCGTCGAGTTTCGCCGGCTGCGGATCCGCGAACTGCCCGACGCCCGCATCAGCTTCGCGCCCCTCTTCAACGGCCAGGATCTCTCCGGCTGGCAGGGGCAGACCGACGGCTACGAAGCCGTGAACGGCGAACTGCGGAGCAAGCCCGGCGTCGGGGGCAACCTGCTCACGACCGAGGAATTCGGCGACTTCGTGCTGCGGTTCGACTTCAAGCTCACGCCGGGGGCGAACAACGGCCTGGCGATCCGGGTGCCAACGCAGGGCGACGCTGCCTTCGACGGGATCGAACTCCAGATCCTCGACGACGGTCACGAGAAGTACAAAGACCTGCAGCCCTGGCAGGCCCACGGCTCGATCTACGGCGTGGTCGCCGCCGAGCGGGGAAAGTGCTTGAAGCCAGCGGGCCAGTGGAACTCCGAAGAGGTGACCGTGCAGGGCACGAAGATCAAGGTCGTGGTCAACGGCAAGACGGTCGTCGATGCCGACACGGCGCCCTTCCGCGATGGCCAGGCCACGCTCGACGGCAAGCCACACCCCGGCCTCGCCCGCACGCAGGGCCACATCGGCTTCGCCGGCCACCACGACGAAGTCCACTTCCGCAACATCCGCGTCAAGCGCCTGTAGGACAGGCTTCAGCCTGTCGCCGCTTACGTAGGACAGGCTTTAGCCTGTCGCCGCGAATGACAGGCTAAAGCCTGTCCTACAAGGGCCGCACCCACACGTTGCGATACCGCGTCGGGCTGCCGTGGTCCTGGAGAAAGAGCGGGCCGCGGCCCGTGGCCCGCAGCTCCTTCTCGACGCCGCGCAGATAGTCCGTGACGCCGTGCCGATACGGCACATACGGCGACCGCGGCTCGGTAAACGTGAGCCCGTTTTGCACGAGCTTGCCGTTGAGCCATGCCGTCACGCTGCCGGCCTTCGTGATCCGGCCGCTCGCATCGCGCCGGGGTGCGATGAATCGGATGTCGTACACCTGCCATTCGCCGGGTCGCCGGGCCGCGTTCACGAGCGGTGGCCCGAAGCGGTAGAGCGCACCCTCATCCTGCTCCGTCGGCGGCTCGACGCCGAACGAATCGTAGATCTGCATCTCATAGTGGCCGTGGAGATAGAGGCCGCTGTTGCCGTGCGCCGCGGGATCGACCACGAACTCGGCGTGGATGTCGGCATCCCGAAACAGTTCTTTCGACACGATGTGATTGGCATGCCCGTTCGTCGTGTTCACGACGAGCGTGCCGTTCTCCTCCTTCCAATCAATCGGGCCGCCGTTCATGGCCGTGAACGCCGGCGGGGTGGAGCCGTCGCCGAAGAGCACGATCGCCCCCGGGGGCGGCGGCACGGGCAGTGAGTCTTGTGCCGGGCGAAACGCGATCGGAGTCGGTGCCGTGGCCGGCGACTCCACCGCCGGCAGGTTGCGATCGGCAAAGTCGGCGAACCGCTGCCAATCGTATTCGAGGAGATCGTGCGCACCCTTCCGCACGTGGTAGCCGATCCGCCCGCTGCCGACAGGCGCATCGACCGGCGGCCACTCGGCGGTGCCCAGCCCCTCGACGCCGAAGAGTTTCCACACCGGCTCGGCCGCGACGGCCGCGAGAAACTCGCCGCGCGGGTCGGCCCAGCGGTCGTCGATGGCGCTCGCCACGTAGAGCGGCCGCGGCGCCATCATCGCAAGCAACACATGCTGATCGGTCGGCATCTCGGCCTCTCGCCCGGCATACGTGGCGAACGCAGGGCAAAACCAGTGTGGAAAACGCGTCGTGATGTCGGCGATCGTCTCACCGTAGTTGCGGCGTTCGAGCGCCGCGCCGCCGCAGCCCGACTCGTTCGACACGACCATCGCAAACCGCTCGTCGCAGGCGCCCGCCCAGAGCGCCGCCTTGCCGTTGCGCGAGTGGCCCACCACGATCACGCGGGTGGCGTCGATCTCGGGCTGCCGCACGAGCCAGTCGAGGATCCGCGACAATCCCCACGCCCAGGCGGCGATCGCACCCGGCTCGTCAGGGGCCAGGTCGCCATCCGCCGGCCTGCCGAGCGCAGCGAGAACGCTCTCGGCCCGGCCGTCGGGCTTATCGGGAAAGATGTCGTCGTAGCAGGCGGTGGCCATTCCGTAGCCGCGGGCGAGCATCGCCGGGGCGGCATGCTCCGCCTCGTTGCCCTTGAAGTTGAGGTACAAGAACACGGGCACGGGCCGCTCGGCCTTCGGCAGATACACGAGCACGTCGACGGTAGGCGCCTTCGGGCCATCGCCGAGGCGGAGCCTCACCTGAAGACGGGTCGCCCGCACGCCATCCGCGAGCGTCACGTCGGCCCGTTCGGGTTCCCCTGCCACCATTACCACCGTCGCCGGCAGGCTGCGTCCGTAGACGTTCTTTTCAAGCAGCGCGAACTGATGCGGGCGGCATCGCGCCTTCCAGTCGTCGGGCGTCCCCGCCGGCCTCCCATCAGGCCCGGCGAGCACATCGGGCAGCGTATACGACCCGACGGCCGACTCGTCGTAATTCGTGTCTGCGGCACGCGAGTTGCTCATTCCAGAAATCCAAGAGGCGCAGACGATGCCGAGGACAAAAACCGCCGGATTCCATCCACCCACAGCTGCCATGCCTGCCTCTTTTATGTGCATCGGCTCGCAGACCTTGGCTCGTCCCGCGAGCACCCTACTTTGACTCGTGGAGGTGCATCATGGCGTCACGACAAACCGTTGCAAAGCCCCTCGCTGCGGTGCTGGCGGGAGCGTTCCTGGGCTCCTGCCTTTCGGCGGAAGCAGCCCGGCCGCGGCGTCCCTCGGCCGCCCAGATCAAAAAGATGCAGGAAGAACTGGCGTATCGCCAACGAGAAATGCTCCGGGTTCAGCAGGAGATCGCCACGAAGGAGCGGGAGCTCTATCTCTCGTTCGATGAAAATGGCAACGGCCAGCTCGAAGGCGCCGTAAAGGCGAAGTACAACAAGCAGCTCCACGCGATCAAGACGGGCAAGGCCCCCAATCCGCTCGCAACCATCACGCCCCCGGGCCAGGGACCGCGCGACACGGACGCTACAAAGAAAAAGTAGCGGGATCGTGCTTCAGCCCACCACGCCGCAGCGTTCGATCGCAGCCTGGATCTTATCCGCGAGCACCCGGCGCTCGGCCCGCTGGGCGTCGGTCGCCGGCTGACGCGACTCGCCCATCGCGAATCCGCGCAGGCCCGCCGCGATCCGGAAGCCCTCGGGAAAGTCGGCCCCAAGAAACGCGATGTCGAGGAGGTCGGTGATCTGCCGCTGCCGGGCAAACGCCGCGTCGAGCCGGCCAGCCCGCACGTCGTCGTAGATCGCCCGCGTCACCTCGGGCACGACCCCGCTCGTGGCATGCACGCCGCCGTCGCAGCCGGCGAGCAGCATCGGCACGAGCGCCGCGTCCCAGCCCGTGAAGAATGCAAACTCGGGCCGGATCGGCCGCACGGCTGCGATCAGCCGCTGCATGTGTGAGATGTCGCCGCTCGAATCCTTGATCCCGATCACTCGCGGGAATTCCTCGGCGAGCCGCCGCGTCGTGGCCACGTCGATCGGCGAGGCGAGCATCGGAATGTTGTAGAGCGTGACGTCGATCGGCGTCTCGCGGGCGATCTCGTGGAAGTAGGCATACACGCTCTCCGGCGAGAGCTTGAAGTAGAAGGGCGCCACGATCGCCACCGCCCGAGCCCCAGCTTCGAGCGCGTGCTGGCAGGCCTGAATCGTCTCGGCCACGTTGGCCTCGGCCGCGCCGGCCACCACGGGCACACGGCCTGCCGCGGCCTCGCAGACGACGCTCGTGATCCGCCGGCGCTCTTCGGCATTGAAGCGGGTGAACTCGCCGGTCGAGCCGTTCGGATAAAGCCCGTGCACGCCCTTGTCGACGAGCCAGGAGACGTAGCGGGCGAGTTCCGCCTCGTTGATCCGCCCGCGCGCGTCGAGCGGCACCATGTGGGGCGTGAGGATGCCGGAGAGCGGAGTGGAAGCAGGTGCGGGCATATCTTGTTCCTCGAGTTCTTACGGGTGATGCAGGCTGTCGAGCACCCGCTCCTTCATGCCGCCCACGTGGGCTCGCATCAGTTTCGCCGCCTTGGCCGGATCGCGTTTGCGGATTGCCTCGTAGATCTCGCGGTGCTGCTTCGCCGTGGGGATCGCGCGGGCGGCGAGCGTGGCCGAGTCGGTCTTCATGAAGTTCCACGACACGACGAGCGAAAGAATCTGGGCGTTCTCGAAAAATCGGCGGGCCACGCGGTTGTTGGCTGCGGCCAGGATCGTGGTGTGAAAATCGCGGTCGAGCGTGGAGAGGCGGCGGCGGTTTTCGGGGGCGTCGAGCCAGCGTTCGAAATCCCGCCGCTTCACGAGCTCCGCAAACTCGTCGCACACGCGCCGCAACACCGCGAGCTGCGCCGTGTCGGCCATCCGGGCGGCCCGCTCGACCGCGTAGGGTTCGAGCAGTTCGCGCATGTCGTAGAGTTCTTCGAGCTCCTGCGGGCTCACGTCGCGGAGATACACGCCCGACTGCGGCCTGTGCTCGATCAGCCCCTCGGCCTCGAGTGCCAAGAGCGCCTCGCGCACCGGACTCCGCGAGAGGCCGAGGTCCTTCGCCAGCGAGCGGTGCGAGAGCCGCTGGCCAGGCCGCACCTCGCCCCCGAGCAGGAGCGTGCGCAGCTGCTGGTAGGCGTCAGACTTCGCCTCCACAGTGCGAGTGCGGCCACGGGCGGGAACCATGACGGAAGGTCTCTCGTGCGGGGTGAGCCACGGCCGTTCGTGAGCCGGTGAATTATTACTGTACCGCCAGTGAGCGTACCGGAAAGGGCGGTAGCGGCGGACGGCTGCCCCCTGGTCGCAATTCGCTCACGAGCCGGATTCGGCAGGCATATCGCACGCTGCGTACAATCGGACCCATGACTGGGCGGCAATTCTACGACTGGCAGACCGCCGGTGGCGCGAATGACGTGATGCGCATGGTCGATGCGCTCGAGCGGGCCGAACTGCACTGGTGCGCCATCGGCGGCATCGCCGTGAACCACTGGGCTGCCGAGCCGATGGTCACGCGGAACTTCGATTTTGTCGTGGCAGTCGATGAGATCGCGCGTGCAGTTGCTGCTCTCGAGGCCGTCGGCTTCGTAGCAGAACGACACGAGTGGTCGGTAAACTTTCGTGGCCGGTCGCAGGTGAGCCTGCAACTGAGCACGGAAGATTTCGATCGCGAGTTTCCTGCCCGCGCCATCGCAGCCGACGTGCATGGGATCCTCCTGCGGGTGGCCTCGCTTGGCGACACGCTCGCGGGCAAGATCAAAGCCTGGCGGTCACCTGAACGGCGGCCCAGCAAGGCGATCAAGGACCTCGGCGACATCGCCCGGCTCGTCGAAGCCCACCCGCAGCTCGTAGGCACACTGCCGGCCGACGTTCGTGCCGCTCTCGACAGAGCGTAGCCCGAGGCACAATGGCGTTCACGCCACGCGGTGCTTCGCGAGCACCGCGTCGGTGAGTTCCGAAGTGGCAACGAAGGGCGAGAAAAACGTCTCACTCGCGCATGATCGCACGGAGGCCGCCCTCCAGACAGCGAGAAACCGTGATGGAGCCACATGAGGACTGGCGGTAGACTTGGTGGTTGCGTATGCCACTTCGAACCCTGCGGTGGCACAACGCAACCATGCGTTTCTGTTCTACGCGTTCAGCGACGGGCTCGATCGCATCTGAGGTACCGGCCGAATGGTCACCGACGTCAAGAAATTGCCTATCCTCTTCGATCATGAACGTGTGGTGGCTTTCTGCCGCGACCGGGGCATCGTTCGCCTGAGCGTGTTCGGCTCCGTGCTCCGCGAAGACTTCGATCCGGCTCGCAGCGACATTGATGTCTTGGCTGATTTCAAGCCAGAGGCAACGCGAGGCATCGGATTTCGTTTCTTCGGCTACGGCGACGAACTGGCAGGAATCCTCGGCCGTAAAGTCGACTTCTGCTCACGACTGGATCCACGCGTCGAGCCGACCATTCGCCGCGAAGCCGTCACGATCTACGAGGATTCATGAGCCGTCGCGACCCGCGAATCACGCTCGCACAGATTCGCGATGCGGCCGAAAAGGCGCGAACATTGTGTGCCGCCCACACGCTCGATTCCCTTTTGGCAGACTGGACTGCGAAGGCCGCACTGGAGCGATGCATTGAGATCGTCGGCGAAGGTGTGCGGCGACTGCCAAACGAAGTCAAGCAGCGCCGCGATGATATTCCCTGGAAAGACATCGCGGGCACGCGAGACCACCTCATTCACGGCTACGATCTGATCGACCATCGCGTCCTGTGGGATGCGGTGCACATCGACATTCCTCGGCTTATCGAGGCGATCGACGAGTTGCTAGCCTGAGAGAGAAGGCGACAGGCCACGATTCCGTCTTCTGTCCCGCACCGTCGAGCACCGTCCTTTCCGGCCGTTCACCCGACGCGATGCTTCGCGAGCACCGCGTCGGTGAGCTTGCCGCCCACGCCCGGCGCCTCGGGCAGCGTGTAGAAGCCGTCCACGACGCGGATCGGGTTTTCCCAGATGTCGAACAGCGACTCGTAGCAGCATTCGATCATCGGCGTGTTGGGCGTGGCCGCGGCGAGCTGGGCGTGCACGTTGTGCTGCACGTTCGTGTGCGGGATCACCGTCAGCCCGTAGGCTCGGCCGAGGGCCGCCACGTCGAGCCATTCCTCGATGCCGGAGAGCTTCGTGACGTCGGCCTGAAGAATATCGGCCCCTTTGCAATCCACGTAGTCCCGGAACGCGTGGAGTGTGTAGACGGTTTCCCCCACCGCGATCGGCAGGTCGAGCGCCTGGGCGAGGTCGCCGTGGGCCCGCACGTCGAAGGGATGCATCGGCTCCTCGAGCCAGGCGATGTCGAATTCCTCGAGCCGCCGGCCCCACGTGATCGCCGTCTTCAAATCCCACACGGTGTTCACGTCGACCATCAGCTTCGGCTTGTCGCCGATCGCCTTCCGCACCGCCTTGACCCGCGCGTAGTCTTCGCGGGGGTCGGGCAGGCCGAGTTTCATTTTCACGGCATCAAAACCGCGATCGAGGATCCGCTGCATGTCGGCCACGAGTTCATCGGTGCTCCACGTCAGCCAGCCGCCGTCGGTGTTGTAGGCCTTCACGCGGCTCTTGCAGGGGCCGAGGTGCCGCCAGAGCGGCTGCCCTTCGAGCTTGAGCTGGATGTCCCACAGGGCCAGGTTCATGGCACACAGGCCCACGCGGGCCACGCCCACGCGGCCGATGAAGTGCGTGGTCGAGTGCATCGCCTGCATGAGGGCATGGCGGTCGAGCGCCGGCTTGCCGACGATCGCCGGGGCATAGCACTCGTCGATCATCACCTGCGCGGCCTTGAGGCCCTTGGAATAGTTCCAGTTGAAGCCGTGGCCCGTCACGCCG
This sequence comes from Pirellulales bacterium, assembly GCA_049243925.1. Classification (GTDB taxonomy): domain Bacteria; phylum Planctomycetota; class Planctomycetia; order Pirellulales; family UBA1268; genus RGVT01. The sequence goes on along the minus strand of JBMLMS010000201.1, from coordinate 23,684 downwards.
GCATCGGTGTGAATAGAAACCTGCACGAACTCAACCGAATCGACGCTCGACTGGCTGTCGGTGATCGTCCGCTGCCCGAGCGGCACGTCCACGAGCACGGTCTTCACGGCTTTGATGAGCGGCACGGGGAAATCCTCGCAACCCATTAACTGTCTGTTCACACTGCTCTGTCAGTATACTACCCAGGTCGGTTCCGCGTCAGAAAGCCATTCGTTTCTACCCCACCTTCGTTCCGGACGACCCACGATGCACGAGGTGATCGGCCGGGGACCGATGATCGATTCGCCTTGTCCTCGACGTGACGTTTTCACCTGCTCTCTCGGGGCAGTGACGACGGCGTTCCTTGGGCACACAGCGCGGGCAGCCGATACGCGGGTCGCTCCGCTCATCGACGCACATGTTCACTTCTACGATCCCACGTAGCCCGAGGGCGTGGTCGGCAACCTCCCACTCGAAGACGAGGCCGCAGACAAACTCATCGACCGGTTCGCGAGGCACCGACTGTTTCGGGGGGTCCGCGTCAACGGCGACGAACTTCTCGCCGGCCTCGACGACGCCCGCTATCGCTCCCACATCGCCCGGCTGGCCGCGATCGAACGGGCTGCCCGGCTCCCGCACATCTTCATGAAGATGTCGGGGCTCGTGGAGAGTGCCGCCCAATCGATGAAGCCCGCACAGGCACAGCGCGATCCGGCGTTCTACGAGCCGTGGCTGGCTCCCGTGTGGAAGGCATTCGGCGCCGAGCGCGTCATGTATGGCAGCAACTGGCCCGTGTTAAACCGTGCCGCCGATTATGCGGCAGTTCACACCATCGTCGCTTCATTCGTCCGGTCGCACGGCGGCGAAGCGGAGCGCTGGTTTTTCGCCGACACCTCCCGGGCCGCCTACCGCTGGGCATGAGGAGCCGACGCGTGTCCACGGAGTGGCGTCAGCGGGCCACGGGCTCGTTATCCCCGGCGTTATCGATGAGCGCCGCGTGGGGGATGCTCCGCGGCAGGCCGCTTGACAACAAACTGTACATAGGTATACGTATTGCCGTCTGGCGATCAGGCCGGCGGGTACACTTCTTGCATGGCTACCGATCCCCTGGATGACGTCGTGCGGATGCCCGGCCCGAGCGTCGTGCGATTCGGCTTCGACGTCCTCGACCGCGTGGAGCAGGCGGTGGCCATGGTCAAGGAACGGCTCAAGCGGGCGGTGACCGCACTCGAGACGGCCGGGATTCCCCATGCGGTGGCTGGTGGCAACGCCGTGGCGGCCTGGGTTTCGCGGATTGATCCCGCCGCCGTCCGCACGACGGTGGATGTCGACATCCTGATCGACCGGGCCGATCTCGAGCGGGTGAAGGCTGCGCTCGAGGCCGTGGGCTTCGTGCACTCCTTCAAGTTCGGGATCCACATCTTCGTGGATGGCCCGCAGGGCAAGGCTCGCGAGGCGGTGCATATCCTGTTTGCCGGAGAGCCCGTGAAGCCGGCCGATCCGGTGGCCGCCCCCGATCTGTCGGCCACCGACCTCCACGAGGGCTACCGGATCGTCGATCTCGATCAGCTGATCACGATGAAGCTGACGGCGTTTCGCGACAAGGATCGGACCCATCTCCGAGACATGATCGACGTCGGGCTGATCGACGGCCAGACGGTCGCACGGCTGCCGGCGTTGCTCCAGCCGCGGCTGGAGGAGCTGCTCGCCAACCCCGACGGCTGACACGACGAAGCTGAGGGCGATTCGGCCCGTGACCTTGCAGCCACGCGAGGCTGCGGGCGACATCAGAGAAGCGTCGCTCTCCCCCTACCGATGCGGAGATGGGCGAGAGCACAGCCCTTCAGGTGCAGAATAGAGCCGGTAGAGCACCTGGGTGCCGTCGTCAGCCCAGCCGCGCTCGGCGGCGAGCGTGAACAATCGCTCGGCCGTGGCGAGGCCGGGGAGATCGATACCAGTCGCCGCCGCACACTCCCGCGCGATCGCCAGATCCTTGAGCAGGTGTTTCACCATGAAGCCCGGCGCGACGTCGCCGGCGAGGGCCCGTGGGGCGAGATTCGTGAGGCCCCAGCTGCCCGCCGCACCCCCGGAGATCACCTGCTGCACGAGCGCGGGATCGAGGCCACCCGACTGCGCATGGGCGAGCGCCTCGCACCAGGCCACCATCCCGATCGCCACCGCGACTTGATTGGCGAGCTTGCACCGCTGCCCCGCCCCGGCCGGACCGAGGTGCGTGATCGACTTTCCCATCAGGCCAAGGAACGGCTGCACGCGGGCGAACGCCTCGCGATCGCCTCCGGCCATGATCACGAGCGCCGCGTTCCTCGCGCCGACATCGCCCCCCGACACCGGCGCGTCGAGGGCCGCGAGCCCGCGGG
>JBMLMS010000201.1:0-21227 GCA_049243925.1 Pirellulales bacterium | reverse complement strand
TGCTCGACGAGCGGCTCCGCCTTCGCCCGCGTACGGTTGAACACGTGCAGCGAGTGGCCGGCCGCGAGCAGGTGCCCGGCCATACTCCGCCCCATGATCCCCGTGCCGATGAAGCCGATCGCGGCCATGAATCGCGCAGCCTCTGGCGTCAGAAAAACGTCTCGGGCTTCGTGCGCACAAGATCGCCCACCGGCACGTCCACCTCGACCTCGTCGGTGTGGATGAACTTGGGCCGATCGACGCACAGGAAACTCTGCTCGACGTCGGTCGGGTTTTCCCAGCGATGGGGATGGTTCCGCGGCCATTCGTGGGCCACGCCTGCGGCCACGGGCGCGCCCTGAAGCAGCAAGCCGCCGCCGAGCGTGAGCTCCATCTCTTCGAGGTGTCGATGCACGTGCGTGGGCAGCACGGTCCGCGGGCTGATCCGCTCGCGATACACGCCGCACTCCGGGCTCTCGAAGACCACGTCCACGAACCCGAACGGCTTGACCTCGAGGTTTGGCGGGAAATCGCCGCGCTGCCGCCGGATCGCGATCTCGGGCACCGCCCTGCCGGCGAGGGCCCGCGGCTTGGCGAGCTTCACCTCGACTTCCTCGACCTGCGGCCGCGGAACGTCAAGGCTCGGGGGCATGAGCAGCCAGGCGGCAATCGCCTCGGCGGCCGACTCGAGCAGTAGAAACCGGGCCCCCACGAGGATGAATTGCAGCTCGCCCACCACCCGGCCGTAGTCGATCGTGTGTGTGATCTGCCCCTCGTGGGCCGCCCGCCGCATGTGGAAGTGCAGCACCACGTCGAGCTCCACCGGCTGCGGCGTCGTGCGCTCGTGGTCCAGGATCCCGATAATGCAGTCGAACCGCATGCCGCGCAGGGCCAGCCGGTCGTATTCCTTGCGAAAGATCATGCGATGCTCAACCCTCCGCACACCCGGATCGTCTGGCCCGTGACGTACGCAGCCCGGGCGAGATACACGACCGCCTCGGCCACGTCGGCGGGGCTCCCCTCGCGGCCGAGCGGCAGCCGCGCGAGCATGTCGGCCCGCTGGGCAGGCGTCGTCTCGGCTGCGATCGCCACCGGGCCCGGCGCGACGGCGTTCACCCGGACCTTCGGCCCCAGTTCGAGCGCAAGCGCCCGCGTGAGCTGCTCGAGCGCCGCCTTCGAGGCGAGGTAGTGCGAAAAAAAATGCGTCGCCGTGTAGGCCCGGCTCACGGCCATGTCGGTCACGTTCACCACGGCCCCCTGCCCCGACGCTTCGAGCAGCGGCAGCACCGCCTGCGTGAGGAGAAACGGCGCCCGCACGTTGACGGCGAGCATCCGCTCGAGCTGCTCGGGAGTGATGTCGCGAAACGCCGCATGCTCATACGCGGCGGCGTTGTTGACGAGCAGGTCGAGCCGGTCGAGCCGCTGGCCGAGGCTCTGCGGACCGTCGGGCGTGGAGAGATCCACCTGCTCGACGCGGGCACCGCGCCCGAGCGCCGCCAGTTCGCGCACCACCTCCTGGGCGGCGGCGACCGAGCGATTCGCATGCACGACCACGTCGTAGCCTGCCCGGCCGAGCGCCAGGCAGATCGCGCGGCCGATGCGGATGCCACCGCCGGTGACGAGGGCCGTGGGCATGGAAGGTGTTTCAGGTGGGCGGGGTGAGTCGGCGAGCAAGGACTGTTTCGATGAGTGTCCTCGTCGGCTCGTTCAAGTGCAAGGAGATCGCTTCGCGCGGGTCGATCCAGAGATACGAGAGCGCCTCGCCGTTGAGCTTCACCTTCGTGCTCCTCGCGCGGGCCGTGTAGTTGAAGAGCAGAAAGTGGCTCTTCGGGACGTAAAACTCTCGCGAGTCGATGCAGTCTTGCACGAGCACGAACTCGACGTCGGAAATCGCGAGGCCGGTCTCTTCGCGGATCTCGCGACGCAATGCCGCGACGGCGTCTTCCCCCTTCTCGATCTTTCCGCCGGGAATGCCGTAGGTGTGGCTCCACTTGTGCGTGAGCACGAGAAGGATTTTCCCCTCCGGGTTCGAGATCAGGGCGCCCACCGTGGCCACGGGATGCTCGCGCGGCGTCCGCTTCGGCCCCGCGGCACGCGGCGCGAAGAACGGCACCCAGTCGGCCTGCTCCCGCCACACGTAGCGCGGCTCGGCAGCAAGCAGACGCGTCTCGTCGTGATAGCCGGAGAGCACGCAGCCCGACGTGAGACCGTGCCGCCGGGCAGCCTCGACGTCGTGATCGGTGTCGCCGATGAAGAGCACGTCGGCCTTGGCTCGCCGGCTGATCCGCTTCAGGTGATCGGGCATGCCCCGTACCTTGTTCGGCACGGAGCCCTGGATCGTCCCCACGAGGCTGCGAATCCCGCACGCATCGCAGGCCGCATCCAACAGATCCTGCCGCAGCGTCGAAAACAGGCTCGTTGGGATTCCCTGCCTGCGGAGCGACTCGAGCGCCTCTCGTACCCCCGGAAACAGAGCCCCCTGGTCGATCACGCGTTCATAGGCGGCGAAATAGTGCCGGTCGATCGCAGCCGTGGGCTCCGCGACCCCGTGCCGCCGATAAAACCCGAGCGCGGGCAGGCTGAACTCGCGGTCGTAGTCGGCGCGGCTGATCCGCCGCCCACCGAGGTCGATGATCGTCTGCCGCGTGGCCAGGAAACTCGGCGTCTGATCGTCGTAGAGCGTCCCCGACCAGTCGAAGATCACGTGGGCAAATGGTGGCGCAAACCGGCTCGTTGCATGCAGCCCGTGCCTCATTCGAACGGGCCTTGTTCTCGTGAAATCACCGCCACGTCGGCAACCAACTCCGGAAGCCAATTCGTAAAGGTATCCCACACGACGTGATGATCGATCGACGCGTAGCCGTGAATCAGCACATTGCGAAAGTCGACGGCTGCCGCGGCATGCCGCACGCGATCAAACAGTGCCGGATCGGCCTTGCGAAGCCGTGCCAACGCCTCACCGATGACTTCAAACTTCCGTTCGAAGATCACTTGCAGATCATCAACCTCGAGATACCGTTCTCGCGAAAAGCCTTCGGCACGTGCTGCCATGAAGTCCGCCGCTGCGAGAATGTCCGAGAGCAAGCCGGCAACGTTACGCGGCGACATAAACCGGCACCCGTGTCCGTTGCAACTCAGCAGCAAAGATCTCGTTTTTCACTCCCGCAAGGCTGATCAAATCGATGCGTTCGTCGAACAGGCTGGCGAGCGTGCGGTAGAGAGGAAAGAACTGGGCAGCTGCGTTGCGCCCTGGCGTGAGCTCTACGAGGAAATCGAAGTCGCTCTGACCAGGCCGGAAGTCTGGCCGCGTGGCCGAACCAAACAACCACAGACCTCGTACGCCTGCGTCGCGGCAGGCGGTCTCAATGGCGGCTCGGTGGCATTCAACGGAACCAGGCAGCATGACGCATCCACAACGAGGGTGACGTGCGGGAAGCCCCGCGTCGGCTCCAATTGTATCCCTGCGCTCCACAGCGTTGCATGGCTGGCCGGGAAAAATGCTCCCATCGTGGGCTCTTTGACTAGATTGATGCCCATGAATGCGTCCTCCGCCGCTCCGATTTCATGCCGCGACGTGGGCGTGCGTTTCGCTGGCGGTCGCGACGTGCTCGCGGGCGTCGATCTCGACGTGCCTGCCGGGCGGAGCGTGGCCCTCGTCGGCCCGAGCGGCTGCGGCAAGACCACGCTGCTCCGCTGCATCGCGGGGCTCCAGCCGCTCTCGGCAGGCAGGATCGAGCCGCGGCCGGAGACGGTGCCGGCCGGCACCATGGCCTACGTGTTTCAAGAACCGGCGCTGCTGCCCTGGCTCGATGCCGTGCACAACGTGATGCTACCGCTCGATCTCGTCGGCCGCGGCGCGGCGCCGGAGCGACGGGCCATGGCCGAGCACTGGCTCGCCGAGGTGGGCTTCGGCGCCGGCGACCTTGGCAAATACCCCGGGGAACTCTCGGGTGGCATGAAGATGCGGGTGTCGCTCGCGCGGGCGCTCGTCACGGAGCCGGCGATCCTCCTCCTCGACGAGCCGTTCGCCGCCCTCGACGACCTGCTTCGCTCGCGGCTCACCGAACTGCTCCTCACGCTGCACGCCCGGCACCCGCGCACGATGGTGCTCGTGACGCACAACATCGCCGAGGCGATCCTCGTGGGCGACGAAGTCTGCATCTTCGACGGCGGGCGGATCGGCAGCCGCGTGGCGGTGGACCTGCCGGCCCCGCGGCTGGCCCAGGCCCGCGGCGGCGCCGCATTCGGCCGGCTCTACGGTGCCGTCGCCGATGCCCTCGCGGAGGCTGCCCGATGAGCCGCACGCGTATCCCGTGGACTCAACTCGCCGTCGAGGCGCTGCCAGCCGTGGCCGTGGCCGCCGGCGTGATCGCCTTCTGGCAATTCGCGGTGGGCTACTGGCAGGTGCCGGCGTATCTGCTCCCGTCGCCGCTGCAGGTGGCGAGCGCTTTGTGGGATAAGCGCGACACGCTTCTTCATGCCTTCTGGGTGACGGCCCGCGCGTCGCTCGTGGGCCTCACGGCCGCGGCCGCCGTCGGCACACTGCTCGCGATCATCTTCAGCCAGTCACGGGTCATCCGCACGGCTTTCTATCCCTATGTAGTCTTCCTGCAGACGGTGCCGATCGTGGCGGTGGCACCGCTTTTGATCACGTGGAGCGGCTACGGACAACGCACCGTGATCCTCGTGTCGGCGATCATCGCCCTGTTTCCAATCCTCTCGAACGTCACGGCCGGGCTGCTCGCGCTCGACCGCAATCATCGCGACCTGTTCCGGCTGTATCGCGCCGGCCGCTGGCCCACGCTCGTGCGGCTGCGGCTGCCCACTGCGATGGGACACCTGGCACTGGGCTTGCGAATCAGCTGCGGGCTCGCCGTGATCGGGGCGATCGTGGGAGAGTTTTTCGTGGGCCGCGGCAGCGACTTTCCCGGCCTCGGTGCCGTCATGGACCGGTGGCTCGCGATGGGCAAGACCGACGCCCTGATCGCGGCCGTGCTCTTGTCGTCGCTGCTGGGCCTCCTCATGTTCGCGGCGGTGAACCTGCTGACCGATCGGCTGCTGCACCGCTATGTTCAGGGAACGGGCGACTGACCGGCACACGATGGAGACGATGCGATGCGGCAATTGATTGGCGGACTGGCGGCATGCCTCTTCCTGGTCGGCTGCGGTGTCCCAGACAGGCCAGCCGCTGACGCCTCGAGGGGCACGCCCGCCGTGCTCCAGCTCAACTGGTTCCCCGAGGCGGAGCACGGTGGCTTCTACACGGCGCTCGTCGAGAATTTCGCCGCGGTGGAAGGGCTGGCCCTGGAGATCCGCCCCGGCGGCCGCGCCGCCCCGATCGCGAGCGAACTCGCGGCCGGCCGCGTGCAGTTCGCCGTCGCCCACGCGGAAGACGTGGTCATGTTTCGCAGCCAGGGGGCTGACATCGTCACGGTGATGGCCGCCTGCCAGCGCCACCCGCGCTGCCTGCTCATGCGGACCGACAGCGGGGTGAAGTCGTTCGAAGATCTGGGACGGAAGGGCATGACGCTGCAGGTGCAGCAGGGGCATGCGTTTCTCGAATTCATGCGCAAAAAAGGGCTGCTCGCGGGCGTGAGGGAGGTGCCCTACACCGGCGGCGTGGCCCTCACCGTGCACGACCCGAAGATGGCCCAGCAGGGCTATGTGTATTCCGAACCGCTGCTCGCCAGGCAGGAGGGCGCGGAGATCACCACGCTCATGCTCTCCGACATCGGCTTCGACCCCTATTCGAGCGTGCTCGTGACGACGGGCAAGCTCGTCCGCGAAGAGCCCGACCTCGTGCGGCGGATGGTGAGCGCGGCAATCGTGGGCTGGCGGCACTATCTCGCCGACCCGGCGGCCACGAACGCACACCTCCTGAAGGTGAATCCCGAGGGTGTCTCACCCGAAATGCTCGCCCGCGGGGTCGAGATTCTTCGCGGGCTCTGCCTCCCCGACGGGATGCCGCCGGAACGGCTTGGCACGATGACGGCTGCCCGCTGGGACACGTTGCTCGAGCAGATGACCGCGCTCGACCCGAGCCTCGCGGGCAAGGTAAAAGCCGCCGACTGCTATACGCTCGAGTTTCTGCCCAAGTAGGACAGGCTTCAGCCTGTCTAAAAAAACCGACAGGCTAAAGCCTGTCCTACACAGCGTCCTCTCAAGAGGCGCTTGACCGCTGGCGTAGGATCACCGTGGATAAACCTCTCGGCATGCACGCCGCACACCGGCCATGCATGCACCCCCGCTCAACTCGATCGCATTCATCGGCAGTTATGTGCCGCGGCGCTGCGGCATCGCCACGTATACGGCCGACCTGCGGACGGCCGTCGCCGGCCATCTGCCCGATACGGCATGCCACGTCGTGCCGCTGAACGACGGCCACGCCTGCTACGACTATCCAGGCGAAGTGGCGTTCGAGATTCGCGCCGATGATCCCTCCGCCTACGAGCGGGCCGCGGCCTTTCTCAATCTTCGCAACGCCGACGTGATTTCGCTCCAGCACGAATACGGCATCTTCGGCGGCGACGCGGGAGGCCACGTGCTCGGCCTGCTCCGCAACCTGCGGGCACCGGTGCATACGACGCTTCACACCGTACTCGCCAACCCCTCCCCTGCACAGCGGCGTGTGATGAACGACATCATCCATCTGTCGGCCCGACTCGCCGTGATGACCGAACGCGGCCGGACGCTCCTCAGCGACGTGCATGGCGTCTCCCCCGCCCGCATCGACGTGATCCCGCACGGCATCCCCGACATGCCCCTCTCGGATCCAGGGAGCCGCACACCACAGCTCGGCCTGGCAGGCCGCCGCATGCTGCTCACGTTTGGCCTGCTCTCGCCCGCAAAGGGCATCGAGCATGCGATCGAAGCCTTGCCGGACGTTCTCGCCAGCCACCCCGATGCCGTGTATGTCGTGCTCGGCGCCACACATCCACACCTGATCATGAGTGAGGGCGAACGCTACCGCGACACCCTGCAACGACAGGCCAGGACGCTCGGCATCGAAGACCACGTCGTCTTCCATGATCGCTATGTCGAGCTTCCCGAATTGCTCGCGTTTCTCAGTGCGGCCTCCGTTTATCTCACCCCCTACCTCAACGAAGACCAGATCACCTCCGGCACGCTCGCCTACGCCTTCGGCTGTGGCACTCCCGTCGTCTCCACACCCTACTGGCATGCCCAGGAACTGCTGGCCGACGGCCGCGGAATGCTCGTGCCCTTCAGTTCGCCCACGGCGATCGCCCGCGCCGTGTGCGACCTGCTCGGCGACGACGCGCGGCGCGTCAGCCTGCGCACGGAAGCATGGCGGCTCGGCCGCGAGATGGTCTGGAGCCGGGTCGCCGAACGCTACACGGCGGCCTTTCGGCAGACCCGCGCGGGCGTGACGGTGAAGCCACGACGAACAGGATCGCTTTCGCCCGAGCGTCGTCCGCGACACCACCTTCCGCCCCTGCAGCTCGACCACCTCCTCCGGCTCACCGACTCCACCGGGCTTCTGCAGCACGCCACGTTCGACATTCCGAACGCGGCCGACGGCTACTGCACCGACGACAACGCCCGGGCCCTCGCGCTGATGGTGCGGCTCGACGATCTCGGCCTCGGCTCGCCGGCCACGGCGCGGGCCGCCGTGACCTACGCAATGTTTCTCGGCCATGCCTTCGTGCCTGAGACCGGCCGCTTTCGCAACTTCATGGCATTCGATAGGCACTGGCTCGACGAGCGTGGCACCGACGACTGCCTCGGCCGCACCCTCCTCGCGCTCGGCACCTGCATCGGCCGCAGTCGCCAGTCCGGACTGCAGGCGTGGGCCGTGCAGATCTTCGCACCGGCGCTCGACGCGCTCGTCGAGACCACGAGCCCCCGGGCGTGGGCACTCGGCATCCTCGGTATCCAGGAATACCTGCGCCGCCTCGATGGTGACCGGCGGGTCGGCCTCGCCCGGACGTTACTCACGACGAGGCTGCTCGACCAATTCCGGGGCAATGCCTCGGCCGACTGGCCCTGGCCCGAAGACGTGGTGGCGTACGACAACGCCCGGCTCTGCCAGGCACTCGTCTCGAGCGGCCGCTGGACCGGAGATCGTGCGGCGCTCGAGGTGGGCCTGGCGATGCTCGACTGGCTGACCACCATCCAGACGTCGGCGACCCACCGCTTCGCCCCGGTGGGCAGCCGCGGCTTCCTCCAGCGCGGTGGCAACGCGGCCGTCTTCGACCAACAGCCGCTGGAGGCACACGCCACAGTCGCCGCCTGCATCGAAGCCTGCCATACGACCGGCGATACGACGTGGAGCGACCGCGCGTGGGACGCCTTCAATTGGTTCCTCGGTCACAACGTCGTCGGCCTCGCGCTCGCCGATCCGGCGACTGGCGGCTGCCGCGACGGCCTGCTCGAAGACCGCACCAACGACAACCAGGGAGCCGAGTCCACACTCGCCTGGCTCGGCGCCCTCATCGACATGCATGCCCTCACCACCCCGGCACCCCTCCACCATGAACATCACGCGCACCGGAGTGCTCCTGCGGCCCAACAACGCCCGCGTGCTCTACCGGCCATTCGAACCGCAGCTTCCCCAGCGGGCGATGAAGATCATCGGCCGTATCATGGAACTCGCGGATGACGACGTGGAGCGGCTGCTCGAACAGGTGCTCCGGGAGTTTCACGGCCGCCACCAGCGACTGCTCGCCTTCTTCCGTGAGCGGGCGGCGGCCGTCCGCCACCATCTCCTCACCGACCGGCCGCTCACCGAGGCCCGGGAACTGCTGATCGGCTCCTATTTCACGCAGGAATACGCGCTCGAGAGTGCGGCCCTCTTCAATCCGTCGATCGTGTGGCATCCCTGCCAGGACGGCCTGCCGGCGGGCACCCGCCGCTTCATCCTCAGCCTCCGCGCCACGGGCGAAGGCCACGTGTCGAGCGTGGGCTTTCGCACCGGCACGATCGACAGCCGGGGTTCGCTCGCGCTGGCCCCGCCCACGGGGTTTGTCACGGCCCCGCGCGTGGTGGCCGACGCCCGCTACGACAAGCCGCTCTTTCTCCGCAAACTGGCCGAACTGGGAATCATCGACGGCTTCGTCACGACGGTGAGCGAATCACTCGCTGAGCACTTTACGATCGGGGACCTGGAGACAGTCGTCGGCCAGACATCGCGGCTCCATCGTGCCCGGCGCAAGGAGTGGGAGCCCGTGGCCAACGCGATCCTGGCCCTCGCCCGGGCCAACTACGAGATCGAGTGTGACGCCGATTCCGATATCTCCGAGCGAGTGATCTTTCCGTATTCACCAGCCGAGACCAACGGCATCGAGGACGCCCGGTTCGTGCGGTTCGAGGAAGCAGACGGCGGCATCCATTACTACGCCACCTATACCGCCTTCGACGGCAGCGTGATGCTGCCGCAGTTTCTCGCGACCGACGACTTCGTGCACTTCAAGATCAGCACGCTCAACGGCCCGGAGATCGCCAACAAGGGCCTCGCCCTGTTTCCCAGGCGGATCAACGGCGTGTACGTGATGCTCGGCCGGCAGGACGGAGAAAACGTCTACGTGATGGAGTCTGACATGCTCCACTTCTGGCATGCGAAGCGGCTCGTGCTCCGGCCGACGCAGCCGTGGGAATTCGTGCAGGTGGGAAACTGTGGGTCGCCGCTCGAGACGCCGCAGGGCTGGCTCGTGCTCACGCACGGCGTGGGGCCGATGCGGAAATACGCGATCGGCGCGGCGCTCCTCGATCTCGAAGACCCCACGCGGGTGATCGGCCGACTGCGCGAGCCGCTCTTGAGCCCCGACGAAAACGAGCGAGCCGGCTACGTGCCGAACGTCGTTTACAGCTGCGGTGCCGTGCTGCACGACGACCTGCTCGTGATCCCCTACTCGATGAGCGACTTCGCCACGTCGTTCGCCACCGTGCCCCTCGCCGACGTGCTCGCCGCAATGACGGCCTGATCTCATTCGGCGTGAAACGTGTCCACATACACGAGATCCGCGACCGAGCCCTCGGCCGTCCAAAACCGTGCCCGGATCGCATACAGCCTGCCCCGCTCCACCACGCAGGCGAACGGCTCGCGATACCTGACGCCGGGGTTGAGCTGATACCGCCCGTGGCGATAGTCCTCGTTGGCGGCGAGCAGGTTGCGCTTGAGCAGGATCGGCTTCGGATTGCCATCGCCGCTTGTCCAGTCGAACCACGGCATGTCTGGGTCGGCGTCGGCGGCCTCGGTGTCCGGTGGCTGCGTGTCGCCGGGCCTCCGCGGCGTGGCCCCGCGGCGCAACGGCTCGATCTCCACGATCGAGATCTCGAGGCCCACGTCGCGGTCGGACTCCGCCGCGGGAAACCGCGGCTTGATCGCCACCTTGCCGATGTTTTCCATGAACACGTCGACGTTCAACAGCACCTGGTCGCCCGCCAGCGCATGCACCGACGGCGTCATCGAGACGAGCATGGTCGGATCGTGGGTGCGCTCGACGGTGAAGTTGGTGTAGGTCCACCAAGCCGCCACCACGATGGCCATTCCACCGAGCACTTTGCTGGCGAGATCCGCCCAGAGGTGCGCGGTCTCGAGCGCAGACTTGCCATGGTCGGCCATCTGTTCCTCCTTGAACAGGATCTGCGAAGCGGTCTAGCGGCCCCGCCGCTTTGGCTTCGCTTTCTTGACCGCTTTCTTGGAAACTTTCTTGGCCGATTTCTGGGCCGATTTTTTGGACACGCGGCTGACCACCTGCTTGGCCAGTTTGGTGGCCGCAGCCTTGGGGCGGCCAGCCTTGGCCTTGGCCTTGGCCTTGGCCTTGGTGCGGACGGCACGGGTCACACGGGCTTTCGCGGCCGAGGCCATCTCGTCGAGAAACTCGTGGGCTTCCGCGGCGAGATCTTTCTCCGAGAGCGGCTCGACCTCGTCGATGATGAAGAGCGCGAGATCGCCGCGCCGCTGGGCATCACAGAGCGTCTTATATTCCTCGAGCGTGAGGTCGTCGTGGTCTTCGTCTTCACTCGTGAGAAACTCGAAGCCCACCCGAGCCTGCGGATCCCAGCCGTCGATGTGAAACTCGACGCCGTATTCACGGAAGATCTGATTGCGCTTGATCGCGTAGCCCCGGGCCCGAAAGAGCCTTGCCAACAGATCGCAGCCGTCGAATTCGGAGAGTGTCTCGGACATTTGGAAGGGGCCCAGGGGTGTGGAAGCAGAAGTCGGACGTGGGGAAGGATAGCGGATCGTCGCAGGCGACGGCCACCGCGCCGGCCGGCCGGTCCCTGCCCCACGACAGCCACCCCCTACCTGGGGTATGTTTCTGGAGTTCGCGTGTTCACTCCGGAGACTCTCCATCATGCGTCGTCGCTTGCTCATCGTCGCCTGCGTGTGCTCTCTCCTCGGGCTGGCCACCGCGGCCGCCGCCGAGCCCATGCCGCCTCGGGCCGGGAGCGCTCCGCCCCGCACCGGCACGACCACGCCCTTCGGCTCCGGCTCGATCACCAATCGCTCCGATGGCACGAGCAGCCAGACACGTCCGTTTGGTTCGGGTTCGATCACGACGGATCGCACGCGTGACGGCCGCACGGTCACCGGACAGACGCAGAAATTCGGGTCGGGCACGATCACCCGCTGGTCCGACGGCACCACCACGGAGACCCGGCCCTTTGGCGCTGGATCGATCACGACCGAGCGTACGCGCGACGGCCGCACGGTGACGGGTCAGACGCAAAAATTCGGATCGGGCACGATCACGAATCGCTCAGACGGCTCATCGAGCCAGACGACGCCGTTCGGCAACGGCACACTCCAGCGCGACACGCCCGGGCGAAAGGAGTGACAGGCTCCCAGGCCCGTCGGTGCCCCATGCCGTTTGCAGGACAGGCTTCAGCCTGTCGGTGCTTGCGGGAGAAACCATGACAGGCTGAAGCCTGTCCTACATGATCGCCTCCCACTCGCCGCACCAGTCGGTGACATCGGTGTGTGGCCAGACGCCCACATGCACGAGCTTGTCGTCGCTCACCTCGGGCACGGTCGGCGGATGGCGGCGGCACTGCCCCCAGCCCGCCTGCAGGTCACCGCCCGCGGCCCGCTTCCAAAATCGGCAGTTGCCGCACGCGTGCGGGCGATCGGCAATCTCAAGCGACTCGTCCATGAGAATCATTGTATCGCAGGCCCGCCGGGCGGCCGCTCACCTCCGGCAAACGTCAGACACCGCCATTCGCCCCGGGCGGCGACGTGCGGCTGGGAGCCGAGCAGCGCCGCATACCGATCCGCCACCGCCTGCGCATCCTCCTCGCGGAGGCCCGACAGCACGAGGCCCGCAGCGGCTGCGAGTTTTGCACAGAGCATCGTGGCGTGTTCGAGCAGCACAGGCGCGACGATGTTCGCGAGCACGAGATCATAGGGCCCCGCATCCGCAGGCGGTGTCGGCCACACGCGCACCCTCTCCGCGACGCCGTTCCGCGCGGCATTCGCCCGGATCGCCTCGTGCACGAACATATCCACCTCCACGGCATCGACGTGCCGGGCGCCGCACACCGCCGCCGCGATCCCGAGAATGCCCGAGCCGCTGCCGAAATCGAGCACGCGGTCGAGCCTGCCGCCTCGGGCCCGCCAGGCGTGCAGGGCCGCCAGGCACAACTGCGTCGTCTCGTGGAGCCCGGTGCCAAAGCCGACACCCGGCTCGATGAAGATCGTCGTGTGCGCGGCGGTGGCCCCGGCATGCCCCTCGTCCCAGGCGGGCCGCACCACGCCGAATCCCGGCACATCGATCGGGCTGAAGGCGTCTTGCCACCGGGCGTCGTCAGCGCCGGCCACGTCCATGCGCATGCCGCGCACATGGCAGCCGCGCACGGCGGCGAGCAGGCTCGCAGCCGCGCGGCTCGAATCCTCGTCGGCAAACCAGCACGCCGCCTGCCCTACCTCGAGCCGGGCCACCCAGTCGCGGTCGGCGGGCGCCGCCGCGGTGTCGATGACAACCGCGGTGTCGGCCAGCCCCTGCGCGGCGGCTTCGCCGACCGTCACCGAGCCTTCGTCGATGCCCACGAGCCCGGCGGCGGCCTCCCAGAGCCACGCATAGAAGGCGTCGCGATCGACCGACTCGCCACACGGCAGCGTGACGACCGCCTCGACGGCCACGTCGATGATCCAGTGCACGGGCATGCCGTCACGCCCCGGGGCCCGCCCGCAGCGTTGCGAGCACGCCACTGATGGCGTCGAGGCCGCGGTTGATCTTCCGCATGAACGACGCCTCCGTGGGAATGTAGTGGAAGTTCGGATGCCGCTCCCACACTCGGCGCAGCCTCTCGTCGAGCGCCCGCGCCGTCTGCGAATCTTCGCTGCGATAGGGATTGTTGCTCCGCACGTCTTCGCCGTGGATCGCCGCCGACTGAAAAAAGATCACGCCCTGGTAGCGGGCCGCCTCCCGCTCGAACGACGATTCGATCGCCGCGAAATAGCCGGCTTCACCGTCGGGCCAATAGGCGAGGCCGTCGAGCGTGCCGCGGTCGCAGATCAGGAGCCGATCGGAATAAAATCCACGGAAAATCTCCTCCAGGCTGACCTGCATCCGGTAGATCGACCGCTGCAAGAGCCTCGCGCGATCGACCGACTCTTGCCGATCCAGCCCGTGGCCAAAGAGGAGCGTCGCAGCCTCGGGCACGATCTTGACCTCGCTCTTGAGCTCGCGCTGAAAGAGGTCGAGCGCCGTCGTCTTGCCGCCCCCGGGCCCGCCCGTTACCACGATCGCAGCCGCCGGGTTCATCGCTTCGCATCTTCCCGAGGAGGGTGGCCAGGCATTCAGAGCGCGAGGCCCGCATAGGCCAGAACCGCTGATCCGATGATGATAGCGGCATCCATGCCCGCCCGCCGCGGAAACCTCAGCCAGGCGAATGTCGCCGCCACGAGAATGGCCGCGGCCACGGCACATTCGACGGCCAGCACGCGCGGCGTGGCCTGCTGCGCCACGCGGACCACGAGAAACGCCACCGCCACGCCGCTGCCACCGACCAGCCCCCACGCCGCACCACGGCCGGCGAAGGCACAGAGCACCACGGCCGCGAGGTGCATCGCATAGGGAAAAAAGAGTTCGCGGTTGCCCGTCACCTGCGCGAGGGCGAGCCAGATGAGGCCCGGGGCGACGACCGCGAGCACGCCTGCCTGGGGCCGACTGAATGCGAGCAGCACGAAGGCGACCACGCCCACGAGCGTCCACGGCGGCCCGCCCCATGCCTGCGCCACGGCGAGAAACAGCATCTCGCCGATGATGAAGCCGATCTGCGAAATCGTGGTGCCCTCCGCCGTTGTCGAATGTGTGGCCCGTCCACGATACTGCCGCTCCACAACAAGGGAAATCACATGGCCGACATCGCCGCCAACATCGCCGCATTGGTGGCCGCACTCACTGCCGACGAACCTGCCGCGCGGGCCGAGGCCGCCGAGACGCTCTGCCGCGCGGGCACCGACGCCGTCGCCGCGGCCGTGCCGCTCGTGAAGGCCTGCGGCGATGCCGACGACCAGGTGCGCGAGTGGGCCGTGGCAGCTCTCGAAGAGCTCGGGCCCCCGCCGGCTGCCGCGATCAGCGAGCTCACTGCGCTCGCGGGAGGGGCTCACCAGCTCGTCGCCTACTGGGCGACCACTCTGCTCGGGCGGTCTGGGAAGGCTGCGGCAGCAGCGACGCCGACCCTGGCGAAGAGCCTGGAATCGGCCGGCGATCCGGCCGTGGCCGAGCGGGCCGCCTGGGCGCTCGGCAAAATCGGGCCCGCAGCGGCAGCAGCGAAGCCGGCGCTGGAGCGCAGCGCGTCATCACCCAGCCCGCGACTGTCACGCCTTGCCCAGGAAGCCCTGACTGCCATCGGCGGCTGACCGGCAAACTGCTCTGCCTCGGCGAGCCGCCGGCATGACGGCATGCCGGTGCGACCGATACAAGAAGGGTGATCGTCTCATCCTTCTTCTCGAGCGTGCGACTGCCTCCGCGACCGTCCGCGGTGCGAAGCGTCGTCGTCGCCTGCCTGATCATGCTCGGCGCGGCGGCGAGTGCCGCGGCGCAATACGCCCAGCCCGTCGCCCCGGCCCCCAAGCCGGCCGGGGCGATCCTGATCGCGAGCTTCAACATCCAGGTGTTCGGCGAATCGAAGATGGCCAAGGCCCAGGTCGTCGACGTGCTCGCCCGCGTGGTGCGGCAGTTCGACATCGTCGCTGTCCAGGAAGTGCGGGCGAAGTCCGACGAGATCGTGCCCGCCTTCGTGCGGGCCATCAACGCCGACGGCAGCCGCTACCACTACGTCATCGGCCCGCGGCAGGGCCGCACGGTGAGCAAGGAGCAATACACGTTCATCTACGACACCACCCGGGTCGAGGTCGATCCGTCGAGCGTGGGCGTCGTGCCCGATCCACAAAACAAGCTCCACCGTCCGCCGATGCACGCCAGGTTTCGCACGAAGATCACGCCCGCGGAGATGGCGTTCACCTTCTGGCTCGTCGACATCCACACTGACCCCGACGAGGTGCCGCAGGAACTCGAGGCGCTCACGGGCGTGTTCCAGGCCATGCAGGCCGCCCGGCCCGACGAAGACGACGTGATCCTGCTCGGTGATCTCAACGCGGGGCCACCGCAGTTTAAATCGTTTCAGCGAATCCCGGGCGTGGCGTGGGCCGTGTCGGGCGTGACCACGAACACCCGCCGCACGAAGACCTACGACAACCTCGTGTTCACCCGGCCGGCCACGAGCGAGTATCTCGGCGGCTGGGGCGTGCTCGACCTGCAGAGCACGTTTGGCCTGTCGCTCGACCAGGCCCTCGAGGTGTCGGACCACAATCCCGTGTGGGGCGCGTTCTATCCGGCCGAAGTCCGCGGGGCGGGCCTGCCGCCCATGGCCGGCGCTGTCGCGCCCGTCCGCCGCTGAATCGGGCGCCCTTGGAGGTGCAGATTGGTAATCTGCACACCACCGTGCCGCACCGCAGAGTGCCACTCTGCGGCTACATGCCGGCCGGCCGCTCCTTCACTGCCCGCCGCCAGACCGTCTTCCCCTCCTTGATCGTCTCCGTCACGCGAATCGTTTTGATCGTGGCCGGGGGAACGGTGAGTGGATTGGCCGAGAGCATCGCGAAGTCGGCAAGCTTGCCAACCTCGATCGAGCCCTTGGCTGCCTCCTCGCCATACATCCGCGCGCCGTCGATCGTGATCGCCTCGAGCGCCTCGAGCGGTGTCACGCACTCCTCGGCCCCGATCACGCGGCCCGACCGCGAGACCCGATTCACGGCCGTGTGGATCGTGAAGATCTGATCGAGCGGCGAGACGTTGAAGTCGGTGTGATTCGCGGGCCGCAGGCCGAGCGCCCGCGCCGATTTCATCGGGCTGATGAAGTCGGCCTGGGCGGCGCCGCGGTTCGCCACGTGCGTGTCGCCGAAATAGAAGCAGTGCAGCGTGAAAAACGAGGGCGTGATCCCCCACGCCTTGTACTTCTCGAGCTGATCGCGGCGGATGAACTGCGAGTGGACGCCGACCGTCCCACGCGGCTTCGCGGGATCGTCACCCGACGCGTAGCGATGCGCCTCCAAGAGCGCATCGATCGCGGCATCGCCGTTGCAGTGCACGTAGAGCGTGGCCCCGCCGTCGTACACCTTCTTCACCATCTCGTTGAGCGCGGCCTGGGGAAATGATGGCTCGCCCCGCCAGTCTTGCTGACCTGAAGGACCTCCGGTGAGGTAGGGTGTGGTGAAGAACGCTGTCTTCCCCTGCGGCGAGCCGTCCATCAGCATCTTCACGCCGCCGATCCGCAGGCGATTCCGGTAGGCGGGCTCGTTGCGAGGCGGCTGGCCCGCGAAGATTTTGTCGACGTCGAAGATGATCGGCAGCGACACGACGTCGAGCTTCAGCAGCCCGCGGTCGGCAGCCTGCCGCAAGAGGTCGTATTGCGGCTTCGTGGTCGCCCCTTCCTGCGCCGTCGTGATGCCCTCGCGGAGATAGAGTTCCTGCCCCGATGCGATGAGGGCCAGCTGCTCATCGGGCCCCGGGCCGGGTGTCTTCTCGAAGATCGGCATGAATGCCGTCTCGAACACGAGGCCGTTCGGTTCGTTCGATCCCGGCTCGCGGCCGATCACGCCGCCCGGCGGCGTCGGCGTGGCCGCAGTGATGGAGTAGGCCGCGAGGGCCTTCGAGTTGAGTATCGCGCCGTGGCCCGACACGTGCACGAGGATCACGGGATTATCCGGAAACGCGGCGTCGAGCTCCTGCTTGGTGGGAGCCCGCTTTTCGGCGAGCAGGTCGGGGTCGTACCCAAACCCCATCACGAATTTCCCGGGGCCGAGGTCCCGCCGCGCCTGGATCTTTTTCAGCTGCCCGATCACGTCGGCCACGGTCGTGCAGGGTCCGGCGGGCGGCGACGCGCACAGGGCCTGCGTCTGCACGTCCACAAGCGCGCAGAAGTGGCTGTGGCCGTCGATGAACCCGGGCACGAGCGTCTTGCCGGCGAGATCGGTGACCTCCGTGGCCGGCCCCTTGTGCCGCATCACGTCGGCCTCGCTCCCCACTGCGATGATCTTGCCACCGGCAAAGGCCACGGCCTCAGCCGTCGGCTGCGCAGGATTCACGGTCACGATCGCCCCCCCGCGGATGATCCGCTCGGCCGGTGCAGCGCACGCAGCGGGTGCGAGCGACACGATCGCCGCCAGTGCAACCACGACCGCCCCCGGACACACTCGCCTCACGCCGCACACGCTCATGACACGTCCTCTTCTCGCTGACTCTGCCGGGGATCGATCGCCGGCATGATTTTCGCCAGGCCACGCCGTTCGCTGCCCGCAGTCTACCCGGCGGCTGATCCACGGCCCGCGCTCATTTCGCGTTCACACGGCCACGGCGGCGGGGTACGATGAGATCGCCCGGCAGGGTGTCCCCGCTCGGCATCCGAGTCATTGCGAAAGGCCATCCTGTGGCTGTCGAACTCCGTGAGTTTTCCTGGCAGAGGATGATCGAAGCCGTGCAAGCCGTTCGTGACCGGGCCCTGCGGGCGACCGCGGCGCTTGAAAAAGCCGGCATCCCCTACGCCATGGCCGGCGGCAATGCCGTGGCCGCGTGGGTGGCCCGCGTCGATCGGGCCGCCGTGCGCAACACGCAGGACGTCGATATCCTCGTGCGCCGCAGCGACCTTCCGGCGATCACGACGGCGCTCGAGGCAGCCGGCTTCGTGCGGGCGACGGTGATGGACGTCGTCTGCTTCATCGACGGCCCGAACGGCAGTCCCCGCGACGCGGTCCATCTGCTCTTCGCCGCCGAGAAGGTTCGCGAGTCGTATCCGTTGCCCACGGCCGACGTAACGGAATGCGTGCCCGCCGACGACTACACGGTGGTGACGCTCGAGGCGCTCGTGCGGATGAAGCTCAATTCGTTCCGCGACAAGGATCGGACGCACCTCCGCGATTTCATCGCGCTCGGCCTCATCGACGCCTCCTGGCTGCCTCAGCTCGTGCCCGAGCACGCCGCACGGCTCCAGCAGCTTATCGACGACCCCGACGGCTGACGCGCCGTTGGCCGCGGTGATCACTCACGGTAGCTCTTCGGGCTGCGGCCCACCCAGCGTTTGAACGCCCGGGAGAAGACCGGCGCGTTCTCGAAGCCCACCTGCTCGGCGATCGACTCGACCTTGTCTTGCGTGGACGTGAGCAGATGGCAGGCCCGCTCGATGCGGAGCGACGTGAGATGCTGCATTGGGCTGCGGCCGAGATCGCGCAGGCAAACCCGGCGAAACTGCTCCTTGCTCGTCTTATACAAGGCCGCCAGCCGGTCGAGCGACCAGTCTGCCGCGAGATCGCGGGCCACATCGTCCCACACGGCCCAGAGCCGATCGTCCACGTGCCAGGGCTGGGCGATACGCCGCGCCTCGCCGTGGGCCAGTTCGATCCAGTGGTGCATGAGCCGCGGATCACGGCCGCCTTCCCATTCGGACCGCAGCCCCGCGATGATCCGCCAGAGCACGTCGGCATCGCACCGCACGCGCACGGGCGACGCCGCTGAGACGAGCGGCCGCACGTGTTCGGGCTCGTCGAAGCGGATCCAAGCGAACCGCCAGCGGGAATTCGCCACTGCATGAAAGGCGTTGAGCACCCGCGGCGGCGCAAGGCAGGCCACGCCCTTGCGGCTCGATTGCCAGCGGCCGTCGAGCAGAATCTGCCCGCGGCCCTCGTGGCACACCATCACGAAGCTCCCCGTCGGCTTGAGCCGCACCCGCCGATAGGGCACAGCGGCCTCCGTCAGCCCGAGATGCATGATCCGATGCGTGGCAAATTCCGGGCAGTCGTCGCGCGTCACCGACCACAGCCGGCTACCGGCGCCGTCGATGGTTGTTTCTGCGAGGTCGAGGTGGATTTCGGTCATGGACGGGTGTATCGCTGCTGCGTAGTCTGGATCGCTGACAGCAACAGATATATACGCGGGACCGCACAATGCCGAATCCTTGGACGGGCAAGGGCAATCCTTACACGCGGGCCGAGGTGCTCGCCCGGCTCCACGCCACGCTGAAAGCCGGCCAGCCGATCATCGCCGCCGGGGCCGGCACGGGAATTAGCGCCAAGTTTCTCGAGAAGGGCGGCGTCGACCTGATCATCATTTACAACTCCGGCCGCTTCCGGATGGCCGGCCACGGCTCCACGGCCGGCCTCATGGCCTATGGCGACGCCAACGCCGTGGCCATGGAGATCGGCGAGTTCGAGGTGCTACCGGTCGTCGAGGAGGTGCCCGTGATCTGCGGCGTGCACGCCTCCGATCCACGGCGGCGGATGTGGCACTGGCTCGGCCGCGTCAAGGAGATGGGCTTCTCCGGCGTCAACAACTTTCCCACCCACTGCATCGTGGATGGCCAGTTTCGCCAGATCCTCGAAGAGACTGGGATGAGCTTCCAGAAGGAAGTCGACATGATCGGCCTCGCCCGGCGGATGGATCTGTTCACGATCGTCTACGTGGGCACTCCCGAAGAGGCCCGCTCGATGGCGAGGGCCGGGGCCGACGTCGTGATCGCCCATGTGGGCACCACCGTCGGCGGCTCGATCGGCGTCACCGATGCCACCTGCTCGCTCGACGAGGCTGCAGCCCGCGTGCAGGCGATCGCCCGCGCCGCGCTCGATACGCGCAAAGACGTTATCTGCCTCTCGCACGGCGGGCCGATCTGCACGCCTGCGGATGCTGCATATATCAACGAGCACACCGACGTGGTCGGCTTCGTGGGCGCGTCGAGCCTCGAGCGGCTGGCGTTCGAGCGGTCGCTCCCCGAGCTCACGCGGCAGTTCAAGAACATCCCGCTCGGCCGGAAGAAGTAACTCGGCTGGAGGTGACTGCATGGCGATGATCGCCGTCCTCGGCACGCTCGACACGAAAGGCCGCGAACATGCGTTCGTGGCGGAGCGGATCCATGCGCGGGGCCACGCCACGCTCCTGATCGACGTGGGCACAGGGGCTGAGCCGGCAGTCAAGCCCGACATTCCGCGCAGCGCCGTGGCAGCGGCCGGGGGCATCGATCTCGCGTCGCTCATGGCCCGCGGCGACCGCGGCGAGTGCGTGACGGCAATGGCGCAGGCGGCGCCGCGGCTGCTGGAGAAACTGGCTGCCGAAGGCCGGATCGAGGGCGTGATCTCCCTCGGCGGCGGCGGCGGCACGGCGATCGCCTCGGCCGCGATGCGGGCGCTGCCGATCGGCTTCCCGAAACTGATGGTCTCCACACTCGCCAGCGGCAACACGGCGCCCTACGTCGGCACCACGGACATCACGATGATGCCGGCGGTCGTAGACGTGCAGGGGCTGAATCGAATCTCGCGCACGATCCTGGCCCGGGCGGCGGGTGCGATCTGTGGCATGGTGGAGGCCGACGTGGCGAACAGCGACGACAAACCGCTCGTCGTGGCCAGCATGTTCGGAAACACCACGAAGTGCATCGAGGCGGCGGTGCCGCTTCTGGAGCAGGCGGGCTACGAAGTCCTCGTGTTCCACGCCACGGGCACCGGCGGCCGGGCGATGGAAGCGCTCATCGCCAGCGGCATGGTGGCCGGCGTGCTCGACATGACGACCACGGAACTCGCCGACGAGCTCGTGGGCGGCGTGCTCTCGGCCGGCCCTGAGCGGCTCGATGCCGCGGCGAAGCATGGCGTGCCAGCCGTCGTGGCCCCCGGCTGTCTCGACATGGTGAACTTCGGCGAGCGGCAGACGGTGCCAGGGAAGTTTGCCGGCCGCACCTTCTACATCCACAACCCGCAGGTCACGCTCATGCGGACGTCGCCTGAGGAGTGCACGGCTCTC
>JBMLMS010000200.1:0-2050 GCA_049243925.1 Pirellulales bacterium | reverse complement strand
AGGAGCTCGGCATCCACTCCAAGGCCGAGATCGAGGCTTACGGCGTGGAACCCTTCATCCACAAGTGCCAGGAATCGGTCTGGCGCTACATGAAGGAGTGGGAGACGCTCACCGAGCGAATTGGCTTCTGGATCGATCTTTCCCAGGCGTACGTCACGTATCACCAGAGCTTCGTCGAAAGCGTGTGGTGGGCACTCGCGACGCTCTTCGACAAAGGCCTGCTCTATCAAGGGCACAAGATCGTGTGGTGGTGGGCGCAGGGTGGCACGGCCCTTTCGAGTGGCGAAGTGGGCCAAGGCTACAAGGAGGTGGCCGACCCGAGCGTCTACGTCGCGTTTCCACTGCTCGACGACGCCGGAACGACGACGAACCGCAGCCTCGTGGCCTGGACGACGACGCCCTGGACGCTGCCGTCAAACCAATTCGCCGCGGTGAAGGCCGACCTCGCGTACGTCGTCCTCCGCGAGTCCTCCCCTCCCACGGAAGCCCGAGGCGTAAGCCGAGAGGATGCCCCTGCCTCCCTTTCGCCGGAATACGTCGTCGCCGAGCCGCTTGCGGCCGCTCTTGGTGAAAAACTGAAAAAGACGTTCGACATCGTCGAGCGTCTCACGGGCGCCGATCTCGTCGGCCGCTCCTACCTGCCGCCCTTCGATACGTTTCGCCCCTCCGGGCCGCCCGCGACGGCTCCGCTCGCCGCCGGAGGCTCGGCGCCCATCGCCTGGCGAGTCGTCGCCGCCGACTTCGTGACGACCGACTCAGGCACCGGCATCGTTCACATCGCCCCGGCCTTCGGTGAGGTCGATTACACCGTGCTCGTCGCCGAACAGGCGCGGTTTGCCGCCGGCCAGGGGCCAACGCTCCTGAATGCCGTCGCCCCTGACGGCACGTTCACCGATGTCTTCGGCATGGGCAGCGGCCGGTTCGTGAAGGACTGCGACCGCGACATCACCCGCGACATCAAGGCCCGCGGCCTGCTCGTCCACCAGGAGCAATACGTTCACGACTATCCCTTTTGCTGGCGGGCAGACGCCGACCCGCTCATTCAGTATCCCCGCGAGAGCTGGTTCATCCGCACGAGCCAGTTCCGCGACGCGATGCTCGCCAACAACGCCCGCATCGACTGGCTGCCCGAACACATCAAGGACGGCCGATTCGGGAACTTCCTCGAGACGAACGTCGACTGGGCGCTCTCCCGCGAGCGTTACTGGGGCACGCCGCTGCCGATCTGGGTGTGCGAGGCGACCGGGAAGATGGAGGCCGTGCCGTCCTACGCCGCGCTCCTCGCCAAGCCTGGCATCCAGGGCACCGAGGTCTTCGACCAAGCGAAAGCCGACAACCCGAACCTGTCGGACGACTTGAAGGTTCACAAGCCCTACATCGACGCCGTGACGTACGACTCGCCGTTCGCTGCGGGAGCCCGCATGCGGCGGGTGAGCGAGGTGATCGACTGCTGGTTCGACTCGGGCGCGATGCCGTTCGCCCAGTGGGGCTGGCCGCACACGGGCGACGCGGAGTTCCAGGCCCAGTTCCCGGCCGACTTCATCTCCGAGGCGATCGACCAGACCCGCGGCTGGTTCTACAGCCAGCTCGCGATCAGCACGCTCCTGTTTGGAGAGCGGGCCAGCTACACCGCACGACCGTATCCCCATCCCTTCAAGACCTGCATCGTCCTCGGCCACATGCTCGGCGAAGACGGGCAGAAGATGAGCAAGAGCAAGCGCAACTACAAGGAACCGGCGGTCATCTTCGACACGTACGGCGCCGACGCCCTGCGCTGGTTTTTCCTCGCCGGCCAGCCGCCGTGGAATAGCATCCGCTACAGCGAACGGGCGATCCGCGAGAGCGTGCCCGAGTTTCTGCTCCGGCTCTGGAACGTCTATTCGTTCTTTGTGATCTACGCCCGGATCGACGGTTTCGATCCGGCGGCCCTGCTCGACGCCCCCGGCTCGCTCGACCACGCCGACCTCGCAGCCGCCCGTGGCTGGCGACCCGCGGCCGAGCGCGGCGAGCTCGACCGCTGGATGCTCTCGGAACTCAACTCCGTGGCGGC
>JBMLMS010000199.1:6056-31405 GCA_049243925.1 Pirellulales bacterium | reverse complement strand
CGTTTGACAGGAGCGCTCCGTGATGAAATCCGATGACGATCGGTATTTCCGCGCTCTGGATTCTAAGGTGTGGGCCATTCGCGCGCGGGCCTTCACGGACCTCTTCAACGACGGCGCGAGCGCCGTCGCGACGCTCGTCGCGGGAACTGCACACCGCAGCCCGAAAGTGAGGGCCGCCTGCGTTGCCCTTATGGATCACCTCGCTGATGAGCGATGTTGCCGATCACTCGAGCAGGCTCTGCACGATGCCTCGCCGCTGGTCCGAAGGCATGCCGTTCATGCGGTCGGATGCCAACGATGCAAAGTTCGCCCGCTCTCCATCGATGTCGTGGGGGCCTTGATCGATCGCGTGCTCCACGACCCCAGCCCCAGAGTGCGCCGCGTGGCGGTCCATCAACTCGGTCTTCAGCCGCATGACGCTCGGACCGTCGAAACGCTCACGCGTGTCATCGCCGAAAGCACGGATGCGAGGGTTGTTTCACGAGCCCGGCAGGCCCTCGGCCTTCAACAGGCGCCAGCGCGATCAAGCGCTGCAAGGGGCTCGCGGGCAGCGTCCTGAGTGGTCGTTCATTCGTTGGTCGGTCGGCGGCTGGATCACCGCACCCGCACGCGGGCCGGCAAAAGCAGTTGCGGCCGGCCGCTCGACAGCGCCGTGAGCGTGCCGGCGTGGGCTCTGATCGCCTCGATCCCAGGCAGCCCGAGCAGCCGTGCGGCGAGATCGACCCCGGCCACGGGTGGTGCGCCGAGGCCCCGCATGCCAAAGAGATCGTCGAACAGGCCGCGCGGCTCGGGTAGCAGCACCCGTTCGATTTCCTCGTCGGCGGCGAGGCCAGCGAGCGCCTTCGCCTCGTCGATCGCGTCGTCGAGCGTGCCCAGCCGATCGACGAGCCCGGCCTCCTTCGCCATGCGGCCCGTGAACACGCGGCCCTCGGCGAGCTTCTCGATCTTTTCCATGTCGAGCTTTCGGCCCGCGGCCACCTTCGATGTGAACAGCCGATAGACGTCTTTCATCGTGCCCAGGAAGACCTCGCGCTCGGCCGCCGTGAAGGGCGACTGCATCGACAGCCAGCCGGCGTTCTTCCCCTTGCTCACCACGTCTGTGTGCACGCCGTAGCGCTCGAGCGCCCCGCCGACGGCGACCTTGCCGCCGACCACGCCGATCGAGCCGGTGAGGGTGCCGGGGGCCGCCACGATCTTGTCGGCTGCGACTGCGATGTAGTAACCGCCGCTCGCGGCCGTGTCGGACAAGCTTGCGACCACGGGTTTCTTCGTGCGCTCGGCCTCACGCCAGATCAGGTCGCTCGCCAGGGCGGAGCCGCCGGGTGAATCGATTCTGAGCACGATCGCCGCCACCTGGTCGTCTTTGGCGGCTTCGCGGATCGCCTTGATCACGGTATCGCTCCCGGCCGCGGCTCCCGCCAAGAGATCGTCGCGGCCCTTGCCCTCGGCGATCTCGCCGGTCACGTGGACGATCGCGATCTGCTTTCCCTTGCCCGAGGCAGCCGTCTGCTTCTGGCCCGAGAACATCTCGACGAGCTTCACGAGGCCGCCCAGGCCTGAAAAATCATTGTCCATCTTGCGCTCGGCGTAGTCGCGCACGATCTTGGGCTCGGCGAGCTCGATCTTCTTCGCGACCGCGGCGGCCACTTCGTCTTCGTAGCCGACGGCGTCGATCAGCCCGGCCTCACGCGCGGCATCGGGCGTGAACACACCCGTGTCGATGAGCTCGCGCACCCGCTCCGGCGCGAGCCGGCGTTCGGCGGCGGTCCGCTCCACGAGCTGCTCGAAGAGGTCACCCACGAAGCTTTCATATTGCTCACGGAGCTGGGGGCTCATGCTCGACCGGGTGAGCGGCTCGCCGGCTCCCTTGAATTCGCCCACCTGGAGGATCTCCGCCTTGAGGCCGAGCTGGTCGAAGAGGTCTTTGAAGAACATGACCTCCGTCCGCACGCCGGTGATCTCGAGCGTGGCGGCGGGGGGCATCGTGATCGTGTCGCACGCCAAGGCCACCATGTAGTGCACCGGGGCCGAGCCCACGAGATGTGCGGCCACCGGCTTGCCTGCCTTGCGCAGCCGGGCGATCGCCGCCCGCACCTCATCGGCGCGGGCCCGCCCGAGATCCGGCGACTCGATCGAGAGCACCACGCCCTTCACGCGCTGGTCGGCAGCCGCCTTGTCGAGCCGCTCGATGATGCGATGCAGGTGCGGCGCCACGTCGGCGAGCAGCCCCCCCTGCCCCACGCCATCGGGCAAGGAACCGGCCAGCGTCACCTGGGCAATCACCGCCGTGGGCTTCTTGTCGGCGGGCTCACCCCGGGCGGCCGCAACCCCGGCGAGCAAGGCGACGACCACCACGGCCAGCAGTGATCGGACGATATGTGCGAACGAAAAATTGGGCGACATCACGGGGCTCCTGCGAAAATGGGGCGTCAGACCCAGTGTACGGGGGCGAGATCTCTCGCGCCTCTCCCCCGAAAAAACTGCTGGACTTGCGATTGAACGGCCGTATAGTAAGATACCGGCGTCCAGATCGCCACCTTCATTCACCCACCAGTCACCCTTCAGGAAACGGCTCCGCCGTCCGGCACCCATGCCCAAGCTTTCCCCCAGCAAATCCGCCGTGTCGAAGTCTGCCGTCCGCAAGAAGTCGCCGGCACGCGCCGCGGGCAAGGCGGCGGGGCGGAAGCCGAAGGCGGGCTCGGCAGCGCGGTCGTCGCAGGTCAGGCTCCCGTCGGCTCTCGGCAGCCTGCTCCCCCTGGCTGCCGATGCAGAGGTCGAACCTGGCGACGTGCCCACCGAACGCCAGATGGAGATCTACGGCTTCATCCGTGAAAAAATTCAGTCACGCGGCTTCGGGCCGACGGTGCGTGAGATTGGGCAAGCTTTCAAGATCCGCTCGCCCAACGGCGTGGTGTGTCATCTCAAGGCGCTCGAACGCAAGGGGTTGATCACCCGTGGCAAAAACATGTCGCGAGCGATCGAACTCGTGATGGAGCCGGCGCATCTCCGTGGCCTGCCGATGGCGGGCTGGGTGGCAGCCGGCACGCTGCGGGCCGCCGAAGAGCAGAAGGAACGGATCGACTTCGAAGAGCTCTTCGATCGCGACGACCACTTCGTCCTCAAGGTGATGGGCGACTCGATGATCGATGCCCAGATTGCCGACGGTGACTGGGTGGTGATCCAGAAGAAGCAGACGGCCCACTCGGGCGACATTGTCGTGGCGCAAACAGAAGATGGCGAAGCGACACTGAAGCAGTGGTTTCCGGAACGTGATCGCATCCGGCTCCAGCCGGCGAATACGTCGATGAAGCCGATTTACGTGAAGAACGCCCGGGTGCTCGGCGTGCTCGCCGGTGTGGTGCGAAAGACGTAGGACAGGCTCGCGCCTTCCCTACGCGGATCGTTCCACGGCGCCGTCCTGCAACTGGTGCAGTTTGTTGTAGAGCGTCTTCAGGCTGATGCCGAGCTCTTCGGCAGTGCGGGCCTTGTTGCCGTTGTTGCGCTCAAGCCCCTGCAGGATCGCCTGCATTTCGAGCTCTCGAAGGCTCACTGCTTTGGGTGGCGGCGCTGCCACGGCCTGTGCGGCCAACGCCGGGGCGGCGGGCGTCGAGAGCGCTACGGGCCGCGGCCGCGAGGCCCCGAGCCGTGCCGGCAAATGCTCCACGGTGAGCGGGAGACCGTCGCAGAGCACGAGCGCGTGCTCGATCACATTGGCCAGTTCACGAATATTGCCGGGCCACTGGTGGGCCGCGAGTGCGGCGAGCACCGCCGGCTCGGCCACGTCGGCCTCAGGCGGCGTCTGCGGCCGAGCGTTTCGGACGAAGTGCTTGACGAGCGCCGGAATGTCGTCGAGCCGCTCGCGCAAGGGCGGGATCGCCACCTCGAAGGTGTTGATGCGAAACAGCAGATCCTCCCGGAAGGCACCCTGGGCGACCATGTCCTCGAGCGACCGGTGCGTGGCACACACCACGCGCACGTCGACCGTGATCGGATGGCTGTCGCCCACCCGCCGGATCTCCCCGCTTTCGAGCGCCCGCAGGAGCCGCGGCTGGAGCGCCTTCGGCAGTTCGCCGATTTCGTCAAGAAACAGCGTTCCTCCATCGGCCACTTCGAAGAGCCCGGCCCGGTGCTCGTCGGCGCCCGTGAACGCCCCCTTGCGATGACCGAACAGCTCGCTCTCCACGAGGTGTTCCGGCAGCGCGCCGCAATTCACGGCCACGAGCGGCCCCGCGGCCCGCAGACTGCCCTCGTGGATCGCCCGGGCCACCAGCTCCTTGCCGGTGCCGGTCTCGCCCCGCACGAGCACGGCAGAGTCGCTCGCGGCCACGCGGGCCACGAGCCGCTTCACCGCGTCGAGACCGACCGATGCACCGACGAGATGCGTGGTTCCCTCGGCACGGCGCACGCGGCCCTCGAGGGCCTTGAGCCGGGCCGTGAGCTCCCGCTTCTTCCGCACCCGCTCGAGCACTGCCTGGATGTCGGCGAGCTTGCAGGGCTTGGTGAGGTAGTCGAACACGCCCTGGCGCACGGCGGCGATCGCACTTTCGAGCGACGACTTGCCGGTGATGATCACCGCCTCGGTGTCGGGCGACGTCTCGCGCACGCGGGCGATCACGTCGAGCCCGCCGAGCCCCGGCATGTCGAGGTCGACGATCACGCAGTCGAATGCCGTGCGGTCGAGGGCGGCAAGGGCGGTGCGGCCGTCCGGGCAGACAGTGGCCTCGTGGCCGAGACGTGGGAGCTCGATCCGCATGAGCTCTTGCAGCGACGCCTCATCGTCGGCAAACAAGATTCGCATCGGCCTAGGCTGCTTGTTGGCTGGAATGATCCACCTCCTTGACGTGTGTCGCGGCGGCCGTCGTGCCGCCCACCTCGGCCACCGGCAGCGTGACCCGAAACGTCGAGCCCGTGCCCGGGCCCGCGCTCGTGGCCTCGATGCGGCCGCCGTGGTCAGCGACGATGCGGTGCACGATCGAGAGGCCGAGCCCGGTGCCCTGCCCGCTCTTGCGCCGCGTGAAAAACGGTTCGAAGAGATGCTCGAGCACCTCGTCGGTCATGCCGCAGCCGTCGTCGGTGAGCGTGAGCACGGCCGTGGCGCCATCCCGCCGCACGGCCACATGCACCCGGCCCGTCTCTTCGATCGAATCAAGCGCGTTGACGAGCAGGTTGAGCACCACCTGCTTGATCTCCTGCGGATTCACCATCACGAGCACGTCGCTGCCGGCCTCGATGTCGATGGTGCGGCCTGCGAAGCGGCCGACATGCCGCAGCATGTCGGCCACGTCGTCGACGAGCGCGAGAATCGCGGTCGCCTGCCGCCGCACCTCGCCGAGCCGGGAGAAATCGAGCAGTTTCTCGGTGATGCCCTTGCAGCGAAACGCTTCCTGTTGGATGAGCTCGAGGTAGCGGCGCATCACCTGCGTGTCGGATTCGTCGGTAGGAGGCGTGTTGAGCCGGCTCTCGAGCGACTCGGCGCACATCGCGATCGAGGCCAGTGGGTTGTTGATCTCGTGGGCCACACCCGCCGCGAGAAAGCCCACGCTCGCCAGCTGCTCATTGCGCACCACCTCGCGGGTGCGCAGTTGCACCTGGCGATCGAGGTCGTCGCGGATCTCCTGAAACCGCTGCGTCATGTCGTCGAGCGCCCCCGCCAATTCGGCCATCTCGTCGCGGGTGTCGAGGCGGATGCGGAAGCCGAAGTCGCCCGCCGCCACCCTCCGGGAACCGTGGCCGAGGAGCCGTAGTGGCCGGAAGACCCAGCGGTAGGTGAGCACGCCGAGCGCCGCGAGCAGAACCGTCGCCGCCAGGGCGGCGGCCCAGGTCGTGATGATCAGCGTGCGATAGCCCACCCGTACTTCGTCGGAGAGGTCGTGAAGCCGTTCCTGAAGAAACGTGGGCAGCTCCGCCGAGAGCACTGCGAGCCGCTCGAGATGCGGCTCCACGGCGAGCAGCTTCCGCCGCTGGTCGGGCACCGACTCCTCGATCCACGGCAGCAATCGCCCGCGGTCCATACCCGTGATCGACCGGATCGTCTCCAGGCACGACGTGATCTCGCGGGCGGTTTCCCGCTCACGGCTCCGGTCGCCGAACGGCATGTCGTCGAGCTCGCCGGCGGCAAGTTCGTCGCAATACCGCTCGAGTGCCCACCACGTGCGTTCGATCTGGTCGGTGAACCAGTCGCCAAACACCGCGTCGTCGCGCGGCGTGATAGGAGACCGCAACAGGCCCAGCGGCACCGTCAGCCCGGGGCCGTCGAATGTGCCCGGATCCCCCGCCAGGGCTCGGGCGTGCGTCAGCCGGAGGTCGCTCACGCAGGCCTCGAGCGCACTGGCCCGCGGCAACTCCGCCGCGCGGCAGCTCAGGGCCCGCACGAGCCTGCGGTAGGAGTAGATCCCGAGAAAGCTGCTGGCCGAGAGCGTGGCCACCATGATCCCGACGAGCAGCCCGCCGAGCAGAAGTTTGTCACGAATCGGCCGCCGTTTGTGCACGCCGGTCCTCGCTGGCTGGGGCCGTCCGCGTCACTGGCGGGCGCGGGGTGGGAACGTAGCAAAGCTGGGTCGACGCCGAAAGGCGGAAAACAGCCTCACACGAGTCCAAAACGCTTCCGCAGGATCCATTCGAGGATCAGCAGGCCGGCGAGCACGAGAAACATCGGCCACTTGTCCCAGGGAGTGTACGACCACTGTTCGAGCGTCTCGAAAGCGGCCGGCTGGGTGCGAATCTCGTCGAAGATCTCGGCGAGCTCCTCGGGGGCGCGAGTGCCCCCCGACGTCGATTCCGCGAGTTGCCGCATAAGGAGTGGGTTGGCCCGCGGATTCGCAAGCTCGAGATCCTGCCGCACGACGGTGAACCGTGCCGATCGCTCCAGCGGCTCGCGGCCCGGCCGCAAGGCCTTCACCACGAGCTTCCAGTCGCCCGGCTCCGTGAAGTCGGCGAGCGTTCCGGAAAAGGTCGCACCCCGTCGCGGCAGCCTGACGGGCCGGGCCTTGCCCGCCGGCGACACCGCCACGGCATCGAGCTCGACGTCGGCGACGGCCTCGCCGTCGGGCCGCGTCACGCCCGCGTCACACCCGATCGTCATCCCCGGAGCGATACGCCGCTGCCCCAGCCGCACCCAGAGCGCGTCGTCTTCGGTGCCGTCCTGCCGGGCGAGCCAAAGCACGAACTGACGCCAGAATCGGCGGTGCTGTTCGCCAGCCCCCTGCATCGCCCAGCGCCACGTCGAATCGGCGGCGAAGGCGGCCACCCGGCCCGCGCCGAACTCCCGGGCGACGAGCAGCGGCCTGCCGTCGGCCGTGTTGGCCAACCGCTTCGCCTCGGGAACGAGCTGGCCAAGGTCGTTCGCGCCATCGAGCGCCGGCATGCGTTGCCAGGCCGCTCGCGTCTCTGGGTCGGCCTGGCCGAGCCGCAGGATCGAGACACCCCCAAACCGCCCGTCGGGCACGAGCTGCAGCGGCCCCTCGACGTGGAGCGAGGGACGCACCGGCTCGTCGAAGGGCTGCCGGGCGAGCCGGTCGGGCATGAAGGGCATGAGCGCACCGAGCTTCGACGATGCCCAGCCTCCCGCTTCGAACGCGTGAAACCCGCCCAAGAGGCCGATTCCCGCGCCCGCCCGCACCTTCCCCTCGATCGTTGCGAGATCCTGCGATCGTAGCGCCGCCGCGTCGAGGTCGCCGATCAGAAAAACGTCGTAGTCGGTGGTGAGCGTGCGGCCGAGGTCGACCGGCCACCGGTCGCGGCGAGCGGAGTCGATCCATTGAAAATCGACCTGCATGTCGGGGCTGGCCGAAAGCACCCGGCGCAGAAACCGCTGCTCCACACGCAACGCTCCTTCCAGATAGAGCACGCGCAGTCCGCCGTCCACCACTTCGACGAACGTGGAGAGTTCGTTGTTCGTCGTCACGGTTTCGCCTTCCTGCGGCTCGACCACGAGGGCCACCTTCCGTTCACCGAGCACGTCGGGCGTCCAGGCCAGCCGCACCGGCTCCTCCACGCCGTCGCGTCCCCCCTTCACGCTCACCCGAGCGGCCTCCTCCAGCCGGCCGGCGGCATTCTCGACCATCAGCTTTACGACGACGTCGCGATCGGCCAGCCCCTCCAGCCGCACGCGGCCGGCCACCTCGACGGTGTTGCCGAGATATGCGGTCTCGCTGATGGCGAGGTTCGAAACCGCGGCATCGCGGCCCTGCCCTTCACCACGCTGCTGTCCGAACGTGATGCTCCAGAGGGGCACGCCTGCATCACCGAGCCGACGGGCCACGCCCTGCGGCGGCTGGTCGCGTGGCGGATAGGCATGCTGACCGCCGTCGCTGAGCACGATCACGCCGGCCACGTTTCGCCCCGCGGTCGCCCGCACGCAGTCGTCGAGCGCCGCACCGATCGCCGTCTCCCCCGCGCTCGGCGCTGGCTGCCAGTCCTCAAGCGGCAACGGGTCGTCGCCGACCGGCGGCACGGCCCGCGCCTCGCGGTCGAACCGCCAGAGTGCGACATCGAGGCTCGACTCCGCTGCGAGCGCCTTCGCAGCCGGACGGGCCGTAGCAAGCGCCGCCCTGAGCTCCTGCCAGCGGGTCTGGCCGTTGAGCCCGTCGGCCACCGTCATGCTCTCGGATGCATCGGCCAGCACGAGCACCGTGCCCGGCTGCCGCGCCTTCTTCGTGGCCACGATCGTCGGCCGGATCATGCAGGCCACGAGGGCGAGAAACACCGCCAGCCGCACGATCACGAGCGTGAGCCGGCGGCCGGAGCCGACCCGCGAGCGGTCGGGGCCCACGGCGAAGAGCACGGCGGCGAGCACGACCGCAACGGCACCGACCGTGCCCCAGGATCCCACCGGGTCGAACGCCACCGCCACGTCGTTCAGCACGCCACTGCCCGCGATCATGCCGTCGCCTCTGCCGCCGAAGGCAAGGGCGGGGGAACTGCAAACGCATCTTTCGTGGCCGAGCCGGCGGCCGCCTGCTCATCTCGGGGGGCGTAGAAGCGGTTGGCGAGCATCCAGTCGGCTGCAATCACCGCCGCGGCAAGCAACAGGAGCCAGCCCGAGAGTTCGGCACCGATCCGTTCGAGATTCACGTCGCGGATCAAATCCTGCTCGGTGCGGGCGATCCGCGACGCGGGTCCGAACATGGCATGGAGCACCTCGTCGTCGAGGCGCACCGTGTCGGTCGCGGCCGCATCGAGATTCGCACTAAACCCCTTCATGAAGCCGCCCGCCTCGCCACCGGCCCGCACGGCGTAGTTCCCCGGCAGTTGCGTGGCGCTCACGGTAATCGTGCCCCGTGCCTGGTCGATCACCGCTGGAAAATCGTCGCCTGCGGGTGTCCGCACGAATGCCGCCGGGACGTCCCGCCGATCGACGTGCAGCACGGCCGGGCGGCCCGCCACGATATTCCGATCGTCGGGGGTTTCCACCGCATGGCGCAGCGTCTCATTGGCGAGCATCACGAACGGCCAGGGTTCGAATCCGGTGGCCAGCGTGTTCCACGCTTCGGGATCGCTCGCGGCCTGCGAGACGGGTGTCGTGACGGTGATCACGAGGCCGGCGCCCACACGATGCTCGAGAATCGCGGCGAGGCCGTTGCGGTAGGCGGCGACCGGCACGGCGCCGGCGTCGGCGGCGCCGGCGGCCGACGAGGCGAATTCCCAGTGCCGCTCCACCGGAAAATCCTGCCACGGCACGGCGTCACCCACCCGCCGAAAGGCGGCAAGCACCGGATGATCGAGTGTGGCTGGTGCGAAGAAATTGCCGCCGTCGGGGCTCCGCCACACGCGCACGATTCCACCGCCGAGCACGCGGCGCGACGCCTCGGAATTGAAACGGGCGGCGTCCCCCGCCTCCGGCCCGAGCCAGACCACGAGCCCGTGGCCCGCCGCCACCCACTCCCGCAGCAGATCCCACGTGCGGTCGGGGAGCGGCGGCGGATCGACGAGCACGATCCCGGCCACCCCTTCCCAGGCCACGGTGTCGAGCTGGCCGATATCGACGAGCGTGACGTCGAAACGAGACTTGCCGACCTTGGCGAGCGCTGCGGGGGCGAT
Source organism: Pirellulales bacterium (assembly GCA_049243925.1). Lineage (GTDB taxonomy): Bacteria > Planctomycetota > Planctomycetia > Pirellulales > UBA1268 > RGVT01. The sequence goes on along the minus strand of JBMLMS010000199.1, from coordinate 21,367 downwards.
CGCCTGTGCCACAAATCGCCCGCTCCGGCTGGAGGGTGCGGGAGCGGCCACGAGCACGCGGGCCGGTCTACCGACCTCGACCGTGAACGACCGCACGTCGTCGGCCTCGAGGTCGTCCGTGCCGTCGATGATCACCCGGCCCTGCCGCACGCCGGGCTCGAGGCCGGCCACGTCGAACGTCACCTGGGTCGTCGCGCCGTCCTTCCAGACAACCGGCTTGATCGCCCGCCGGACGTACCCGCCGTCACGGGCGAGCACCTCGACGGCGATCGCGCGATTCGCATCCGGCCCGCTGCGACTGGCCGACACGGTGAGCGTCGCGGGAGTGCCGGCTGCGATCACGTCGCTGGCCAGATCGACGGATTCAATCGCGAAGTTGCGCACCGCGGCGGCTCCGACGTCGATGAAGAGCACGCTCACGTCGGGGTGCGACGTGGCGAGGTCGAGGGGGTCGGTGCCGGCCCACGCACCACGCGAGCAATCGGTAAAGACATACATCTCCCGGCGGGCCAGCTGCGATGATTCGAGCAGCCGCAGGCCTTCCGTCATCGCCCCGGCGAGCGTCATGCCGGGGGTGCCGGCGGTCAGCCGCTCGACCCGCGACGTGGCTGCGGCAATCGTGGGCGCGAACGCCGCCGGCCCGTCCGCCGTATCGAGCACGGCCACCTTGCTCGTCGGAGGCAGCTTGCCGAACAGCACCCGGGCCATCTCCGCAGCCTGCGCGAGCCGGGTGCGATTCGCCTCGCGCAGCTGCATCCGCGGCGCAGTATCGAACACGAACACCGCCGCCACCGGGCCCTCGGCGTCGGCCAGCCAGCCGGCCCCCCGCAGCGTCGGCCGGGCGAGGGCCAGGGCGAGCAGCGCCAGGGCCGCCATCCGCACGAGCAAGAGCAGCAGGTGATTGAGCTTCAGCCGCCGCCGGTTTGCCACCGCCCGCTCGCGCAGGAATCGCAGCGCCGGAAAATCGTGCTTCACGGGCTTGCGCCGCATCACGAGGTGCAGCACCACCGGCACGGCGACGAGCGCCGTCCCGGCGAGCAGCATCGGCGTGAGAAAAGACAGGCCCATGGCGGCTAAAATCGCGTGCGGCGGCTCACGAGATACTCCATGAGCGCCTTGTCGAACTGCATCCCCGTGTCGAGCGGCACGTAGTCGATCCCGGCCCGGAAGCAGGCGCGACGATACTCGTCGCGGAAGGCCCCGACGCTCGCCACGTAGTCGCGGCGAGCCGCGTCGGCGTCGACCACGAGCCGATCGCTTGACTCCGGCTCCGTGAGGTCCACCATGCCCTCGAACGGAAACTTCACTTCGGCCTCATCGAGCACGTGAAACAGGATCACGTCGTGCCCGCGGTGCCGCAGCCGCAGGAGCGCGTCGCGAATCGGCTCCGGATCGGCCAAGAGATCGCTGAAGATCATCACGAGCGACCGGTGCCGGAGCATGGCCGCCATCTGGGCGATGCTGCGGGCGATGTCGGTGCGGCCGGAAGGAGCCACCTTCGAGAGCGCCGAAAGCACCTGGGCGATCTGCGACCGCTTCGAACGGGCCGGCAGCCGGGCATGCAGCCGATCGTCGAACGTCATCAGGCCGCACGGATCCTGCTGATGCACCATCAGCCAGCAGAGCGCCGCCGCGAGCGAGATGGAATAGTCGAGCTTCGTCATCTCCTGACGGTAGGTGTAGGCCATCGACGCACTCGTGTCGATCACGAGATAGCCCGTGATGTTGGTCTCGGCCTCGAACTTCTTGACGTAGTGCTTGTCGGTCTTGGCGTAGACGAGCCAGTCGATGTCCTTGGGATCGTCACCGGCCGCATATTTCCGGTGCTCGCTGAACTCGACGGAGAAGCCCTGATAGGGGCTGGCATGCAGGCCCTGGAGGAACCCGCGCACGATGAACTGCGCACGGAGATCGAGGCGGGCGATCTGCCGCACCACCTCCGGCTTCAGGTATTCCTCGACCGCCCGCACCATGGCCGGCTCACTTCCAGGGCTCGTTCACTTCACGAGCTTGGGGATTTCGGGTTCGGGGAGTTCGCGCACCAGCCGCTCCACGATCGACTCGCTCGTCAGACCGTCGGCCTGGGCCTGGAAGTTGGTGGCGATCCGGTGCCGCAGCACCGGCACGGCGATCCGCCGGATGTCGTCGATCGACACGCTGAACCGCCCATCCATCGCGGCCATCGCCTTGCCGCCCTGGATGAGAAACTGCCCGGCCCGCGGGCCGGCGCCCCAGTCGACGAGCTCAGCCACGTAGGCCGGAGCCAGCGGGTCTTTCGGCCGCGTCGCCCGCACGAGCCGCGCCACGTATTTCACGATGTATTCGCTCACCGGCACGCTGCCGACGAGTTTCTGGATGTTGACGATTGCCCTGCCGGAGAGCACCTTCCGCACCTCTGGCTTCTCGGCCCGCGTCGTCGCCATCAAGATCTGCTCTTCCTCCGCCGCACTGGGATAGCCGACCTTGATGTTGAACATGAAGCGGTCGAGCTGGGCTTCGGGCAGGGGGTAGGTGCCCTCCTGCTCGATCGGATTCTGCGTGGCGATCGTGAAGAAGGGGTCGGGGAGCCGGTGCGTCTCCTGGCCCACCGACACCTCCTGCTCCTGCATCGCCTGGAGGAGGGCCGCCTGGGTTTTGGGAGGCGTGCGGTTGATCTCGTCGGCCAGGAGGATGTTCGTGAAGATCGGCCCCTCCACGAACCGGAAGCTGCGCCGCCCTGAGTCATCCTCTTCGAGCACGTTGGTGCCGGTGATGTCCGACGGCATGAGGTCGGGCGTGAACTGTACCCGCTTGAAGCCCACGTCGAGGATCCGGGCGAGTGTCGACACCATCAAGGTCTTCGCCAGGCCGGGCACACCCTCCAGCAGGCAGTGGCCACGCGTGAAGATCGCCGCGAACAGCTGCTCGATGACCTCGTTCTGCCCCACAATCACCTTCTGCAATTCATCCTGCATAAGCCGCCGGTGCTGGGCGAACTCGTGGAGGACGTCGTCGAGGGTCTTCGGCTTGGGCGCGGTCGACACGGATGGCGCGATCCTTCCTTGGGGGCAGGGCTGCAGCGACCTGGGCTGCGACCGTCTCTCAGTATCCGCCGCCGTCCACAAAGCGGCAAACGTCTTCGCCGCAGCCCACACGGTTTTGCCGGCTCCGCGGCAGCCCGGGATGAAAAAGCGGTAAACTTTGCCGGTGGCGTGCTTCGCATCACCATCCTCCCAATCATTTCCCTTCCCGAGGTCTGCCGTGCGGCACGTGCGCCCAGCGATCGCCGCCCTCTGCCTGGCTACCGCCCTGTGCCTGCCCGCGGCCCTCGGAGCGGCCCCCGCCAGCGCTGCTGAGGCGGAGCCGTTGTCTCCCGACCGGATCCAGCGGGCGATCGAGAAGGCCCGCGACTGGCTCGTGCGCGAACAGGAAGCTGACGGCTCGTGGGAGTGTGCGATGCGCACGCAAGACACGCGGGTGGGGGCCACGGCGCTCGTCATGCTCGCGCTTGCCAACTCCGGCGTGAAGGCCGACGAACCGGCGCTCCGCAAAAGTCTCGACTGGCTGCGCCGCCAGGAGCCCGATGAGACCTACTCGGTGTCGCTGCAGACGATGGTGCTCGCGATGCTCGCCCCGGCCGCCGACCGGGCGATCATCCAGCGCAACGTCGGCTGGCTCGAACAGACACAGGTGGCTCAGGGGCCCGCGGCTGGATCATGGTCGTACGGCAAGGGCAAGGGCACGGGCGACAACTCCAACTCGCAGTTCGCCCTGCTCGCACTCCACGAAGCAGCCCGTGCGGGCGCCCGCGTCAAGCCCGACGTCTGGATCAAGGCCCAACAATACTGGGTGTCGTGCGCCAACGCCGACGGATCGTGGGGCTACACCATCGGCAACGTCGCCGGCACCGGCAGCATGACCTGCGCGGGCATCGCCAGCGTCTGGATCACGGCCGAGCACCTCGGCACGCCCGACGCCCAGGCTGCCCGCGACACCGTCTCCTGCTGTGGCGGCGGCTCGTCACCGAAGGTACTCGAACGCGGCCTCGACTGGCTCGGCAAGCGGTTCAGCGTGCGCGAAAATCCGGGCGGTGGGCAGACGTGGCACTTCTACTATCTCTACGGTCTCGAACGCGTCGGCCGGTTCACCGCGCGGCGATTCATCGGGCAGGCCGACTGGTATCTCGAGGGCGCGCGGGTGCTCGTGGCGAGCCAAGACCAGCTTTCCGGCGCGTTTCGGGGCGGGCGGATCGAAGACCCGACAGTGGCCACGAGCTTCGCGCTGTTGTTTCTCGCCAAGGGTCGCCGGCCGGTACTCGTGGCGAAGAGCCGTCACGATCCCGGCACCGACTGGAACCGCCACGGGCATGACATCGCCCACTTGGTCGAGCACGTCGAGACACTCTGGCGGAAGGACTATCCGGCTGGCCTGTCGTGGCATGTGGTCGATTCGCCGGCTGCCACGCTCGACGACTTCCGCCAGGCGCCCGTACTCTGGCTCTCGGGCAAGGGGGCGTTCGATCTCGGGCCCGACGCCGGGCCGCGGCTCCGCCGCTACGTCGACGAAGGCGGCTTCATCTTCGCCGAGGCGTGCTGCCCGGCGAGCGGCGACTTCGATCGCCGCTTTCGCCAACTGGTGGGGGAGATCTTTCCAGAGCCTGAATACGGCCTGCACCTGTTGCCGCCGGAACACCCCGCCTGGCACGCCGAGGCGCTCGTGCCGCCGGAGCTCCACCGGCCGCTCCTGGGCATCGACTATGGCTGCCGTACCAGCCTGATCTACGCGCCGCCGACGGATATGCAACGTGATGCCCCCGCCATGCCGAGCCTCTCCTGCCTGTGGGAGATCGGCGGGCCGTCGCGCCGGGCGCTCGCGCCGGCGATCCAACGCGAGGTCGACGCGGCCCTCGCCATCGGCACGAACGTGCTCGCCTACGCGACCAACCGGGAGCTCAAGAGCAAAGACCAATTGTTCGCCACCGACCAGGGTCCTGCCGAGCCGGCCGACCGCTTCGAACGCGGCCAGATCACGATCGGCAAGCTGCGGCACGGCGGCATGTGCGACGCCGCACCGGCGGCGCTCGCCAACATTCTGCGGGCAGCCGCGCGGGAGCTCGGCGTGCGGGTCGACGACACCCCCGCCCAGATCGACCCGGCCGATCCCCGGCTCTTCGACCACCATCTCGTGTTCATGCACGGCCGCCAGGGCTTCGCGTTTCCACAGGCTGCCCGTGAGCGGCTGCGACAGTTCTTCGAGCGGGGCGGCACGCTCCTGGCCGATGCCGTCTGCGCCTCCGGAAATTTTTCCGAGGCGTTCCGCACCGAACTCGCCGCGGTGCTTCCCGACCACACACTCGAGCAGATCCCTGTCACCGATCCGCTCTTCTCCGCCAACGACTACGGCGGCTTCGACATCCGCGAGGTGACGCTCCGTGAGCCGTCGGGCGGCGACGGCCCGCTCGCCGCCCGACGCCGCCGCATCGCCCCGAAGCTCGAGGGCATCCGGATCGGCGACCGCTGGGCTGTGATCTTTTCGCCCTACGATCTGTCGTGCGCGCTCGAGAAGCAAAACTCGCTCGAGTGCACCGGCTACGATCGCGACGACGCCGAGAAGATCGCCCTCAACGTCCTCCTGTATTCGCTGCACCACTGACAGGCACGAGCCTGCCTGTGTTCATGACAGGCTGCAGCCCACCCTACTGAGCGAGATAGAGCGGTAGCGGGCTTTCACGCAGCAGCGTGAGGGCCGTCTCTCCGAACAGCTTGCGCAAAAGGAGGTTCTTCGCACTGTTGCCCGCCACGATCAGGTCGGCCTTCCATGCCGCCGCATAGGGAACGATCTCCCGCCGCGGGTCGCCCGTCGCGGCGTCGATCTCGACGGTGCGGCCATGCGCCCCGAAATACGCCGCGGCTGCCTCGACCCGACGGCGAGCCGCCGCGGCATCATCTCCGAAGCAGACGACCCGCACGGCCGCTCGCGGAAACAGCCCCGACAGCACGAAATGCTTGAAGGTCTTCGCACTCTCGAGCGATCCGGAATAGGCCACGAGCACTCGGCCAATCGGCCGGTGTTCCTCGGGTACGGCGAGAATCGGTCGCACGCCGTCGGCGATCAACCGCTCGAGCGCGTCGCGGGGCTCGGGCACAACGTCGTGCTCGAACAGTCCCTGCAGCCCGAAAACGCATAGGTCGTGGTAACGGGCCAGATCGGCCGCGATCTCGAAGGGATCGCCGGCCTCCTCGGCGAGGCGATGCCCGACGGCCGCGGCCCGACACCGCTCGGCGAACAACCTGGCCGCCGCGTCGATATCGGCGCGCGCCCGTTCGTACCGCTTCTGCCGCAGATCGGCGGCGGCGGCCTCGACTCCCACGCCCATCGGCTGCGGGCCCGTCCAGTCGAGCCGCGCCGTATCGGTGACGGCGAGCCCCTGCAGTTCGGCTCCGGTCTCTCGGGCGATGTCGATCGCGTGCTCGGTGACGGTGGCGGCCGTACGGCTCGTGCCAAGCCCGACAAGAATCCGTTTGATCATGGGTGTCATCCTTCGTGGAACCGATCGCCTCGGATTATCGTGCGATTCCTCAGGAAAGTCGATACACCAGCCCGATTGCTCCACAGACGATGATCACGATCGACACGGCATCCGGCTCAAAAAGTGGAACGCGGCGTTCGACATGATACAGCTGGCCGAGGACGGCCACGGCAGAGGCCGCGATCACCGCCAGCACCGTGACGACGTGCACTGATTCGGCGGCGGCGAACAACGATCCGGGATGGACGGCGTCGAGTGGTGCGAAGAGCACCATATTGAAGGCGTTGCTGCCGAACGTGTTGCCGATCGCCAGATCGACGGCACCGGAACGGACGGCCACGACCGCCACCACGAGTTCCGGCAGCGAGGTCGTGAGTGCGACGAGCGTCGTGCCGATGAACGTTCCTCCGAGGCCTGAGGCCGCGGCGATCGCACCGGCCGACGCGGCCAGCCGTGGCCCCGACCACAAGAGGACGAGCGCGGCAGCTACGAACGCCCCTCCCGATACGACCGACTCTCGGATGGCGAGCGTTCTATCTCGAGCGCCGGCTGCTTCCACCGCCGCACGCGGATCCGATTCCTCCGCCGTCCGGGCTGCGATCCGCTGATCGAGAAAAATCATCCGGGCCCCGCAGGCGTAGGCTACGAGGATCGCCAAGGACCAGCCCCCCATGCCAGCCAACGCCAGCGGTGGCAAACGGCCGGCTGTCAGGATCGCCAGACCAACTAACGCCGTCAGCACGATCGACAGCGTGGCCGGCAGAGCGTGCGCTGCCGCTTGACGGGAGAACATGGGCCTCGGCGACCGCACGCTGAGGTCGATTGCGGCGAGGATGAGAAGGTTCATCAGGCTGCTACCCATAAGATCACCGATCGCCAGATTGGGCAACCCAGCGCGCACCGCGGCGACGTCCACGGTGAGCTCCGGAAGCGATGTCGCCGCCGAGAGCAGAACGCTGCCGACGAGCATCCGCCCGAGTCGGGTGACCTCCGCGAATCGATCGGCCGCCCGGGAGAGCACGACGCCGGCCCCTACGACCACCAAAGCCAACGTCACGAACTCGACCACGCTCGTGTTCATCACCACCTCCGCTCAGGCTGTCGGACACCGGTCAGAAACTTCAGGGCCTCGACGAGCACCATCGGAACGAGCGAGATGGACAGAACGAGCACCCAGGCCCGCCCCAGTTGCGTGCCCACTTCGAAGACCGGCCGGGCAAAGGGGAGCATGACGACGCTCACCTGCAGAAGCGCCGACGCCACCACGGCCGCAAGGAGGACTGGATTCGAACCGATCCCGAGCTGCCAGGCCGTGCGCCGGTCGCTCCGGCAGGCGAACGCGAAGAACAGCTGCGCGAACGCCGCGACACAAAAGGTGACGGTGCGGGCGTGCGGCAGTCGTTGTGGATCGCCGCGGTACGCGATCCAAAACGCCGCGAGCGTGACGACCGCGAGCAGCGCTCCGTGGCCGAGGATCATCCGCGCTCGGGCCCACGTGATCACCGGTTCGCGTGGCGATCGCGGCCGCCGTTGCATGAGGTCGTCCTCGGGGGGTTCGAGGCCCAGAGCCAGCGCCGGCAGCCCGTCGGTCATCAGATTGAGCCACAGGATCTGGATCGCCGCCAGCGGTGCCGGCCATCCGACAAGGGCCGCCACGAACATCAAGAGCACCTCCCCGGCGTTGCAGGCCAGGAGATAATGAATGAACTTCTGCAGGTTGTCGTAGATGCCGCGGCCTTCCTCGATGGCGCTCACGATCGACGCGAAGTTGTCGTCGGTGAGCACCATGTCGGAGGCCTCCTTCGTGACGTCGGTGCCCGTCACGCCCATCGCGATGCCGATGTCGGCGGCCCGGATCGCCGGGGCGTCGTTGACGCCGTCACCGGTCATCGCCACCACGTCGCCCCGCCGTTGCCACGCTCGCACGATCCGCAGCTTGTGTTCGGCCGTCACGCGGGCATACACGGTGATCGCCTCGGCACGCGCGGCAAGCTCATCGTCCGACCAGCGGTCGAGATCCGCCCCCGTCGCGGCCAGATCGTCGGGCCCTGCCAGCCCGAGCGCGCGGGCGATCGCGAGCGCCGTGGCGGGATGATCGCCGGTGATCATGAGCGGGCGGATGCCGGCCGCGATGCACGTGGCCACGGCGGCCCGAGCCTCGTCGCGCGGCGGGTCGATCATGCCGACGAGCCCGGCGAACACGAGCTGCTGCTCGACGTCGCTCGTGACCTCGACGGTCGTCCCGCGCGGGGGCGGTGTGGAGGCGTCCACCCGCCACGCCAAGCCGAGCACCCGCAGCGCCCGTGCCGCCAGATCGGCGTTCGACCTGAGAATCTCGGCTCGTCGCGTCTCCGTGAGCGGCACCCACCGGCCAGCCCGCGCCTCGTGCGTGCAACGCGCCAGGACCGCTTCCGGAGCGCCCTTCGTATGGACGACGAATCGGCCGTCGGCGGCCCGCACCACCACCGACATTGTCTTCCGCTCCGAGTCGAACGGCACCTCGGAGACCACGGGCTCCGCCGCATCGTCCAGGACGACGCCCGCCTTCATGGCGGCGACGAGCAGGGCGCCCTCCGTGGGATCCCCGATCACCTGCCACCGATCGCCGCCATCCGCGTCCGGCCGGAGGGCCGCGTTGTTGCAGCGGGCGCCGATCGTGAGGATCTGCACGAGGTCCGCGTCGTGCCGCGGATCACTCGCCGTGGGAGCAGCCTCGCCCGGTGCGCTCGGCTCGATCGAAAACTCGCCCCGTGGCACATAGCCCGTGCCTGAGACACGATACGAACGCGTGCCGGTGACGACGGCCTGCACGGTCATTTCATTGCGCGTCAGCGTGCCGGTCTTGTCGGAGCCGACCACCGTCACGCACCCGAGTGTCTCCACGCTCGGCAGCCGACGCACCAGCGCGTTGCGGGCGGCCATCCGCTGCACGCCGAGCGCCAACACAAGCGTCACGACGGCCGGCAGCCCTTCGGGCACGGCGGCGACGGCCAAACTCACCGACCGTAATAATACATCCCACACGCTGCCGGACCGCAGCAGCTCGAGCCCGGAAATCACGGCCACGATCGCCAAGCAGACGGCGACGAGCACGCGGCCGAGCTCGTCGAGCCGGCGCTGGAGCGGCGTGGTCTCTGTCGGTGCCCGATCGAGCAGGCCCGCGATCCGGCCCAGTTCGGTCTGCATCCCGGTCGCAACCACGAGGCCGGCGCCCCGCCCAGCGGCCACGACAGTACCTGCATGGACGACCGTGGCCCGATCGCCGAGCGGTAGCTCGGCAGAGAGGCGCTCTGCCGCATGCTTCACGACCGGCAGCGATTCTCCGGTCAGCGTTGCCTCCTGAACCGCCAGCCCGTGCGTTTCGACGAGCCGCGCGTCGGCGGGCACCTGACAGCCCGCATCCAGCTCGATGCGATCGCCGACGACGATCTCCCGCGCGGCGACGACGCGGGCCAGGCCGTCGCGCACGACACGCGCTTGCGGTGCGGCGAGCCGCCGGAGCGCGGAGAGCGCCTGCTGGGCCCGCTCTTCCTGGAAGAAGCCGATCGCGCCGTTGATCACGACGATGGCCAGAATCGCCGCAGTGTCGGCCCACTCGCCAAGGAGCCCGGCGATCACGGCAGCGACCACGAGAATCACGATCACGAGCTGTTGGAACTGCCGTGCGAGCCGCCGCCACCACGGGTCTCCCGGCTGCGCCTCGATCTCATTCGGGCCCGAAGCGACGAGCCGTCGCGCCGCCTCCGCCTCGGTCAGACCGCGGTCGGCATCGGTCCCCAGGCGTGCGGCCGTCGCCGCCACATCGAGGGCGTGCCAGGCCTCGCTCGCTCGATCCTCTGACGCCATCAAACGCCTCCTCACGCGGGGGCGATCGTGCCACCCGGGGGGCATTATCCCGTCGCCGCGTGCGATAGGCTAAAAATCGTAGTCGAACCGCACACCGTACGCGTCGGTCAGGCTGTTCCCGACGCTTCGATCCTCGAGAAACGCCCGGATGTAGTTGAACTTCGCCCGCACGTAAGGCGTGAGGTACCAGTTGAGGCCGATCGTGAAGTCGGTGAGATTGTTCCCGGAGATGTTCTTGTCGTTGAGGGTTATCGTCGAATAGCGGGCCGCGATCTCCCAAGCGCCGAGGCCCGTCCGCTTGCGTTCACCGATCTTGCCGACGCGGAGAAAATCCTCGAACGGTTCGAGTCGCCCGTGAATGCCCGCTTTGCGGTCATAGGGCCGATGCTCGCCGGTGAGGAAGTAGCTCAGCTGGGCCATGTAGGCGTTGAAGAACAGGTTGGGCCCGTTGATCTGGTCGACGATCGCGAAGGCGTATTCCGATTGCAGCGAGAGCGGCCCGAGAATCAGGGCGAACTCGGGATCGAAGAGCTGAAACTGGCTCGCGGGAATGTTGCCCGTGTCGACGAAGATCGGCGCGAAGGGGCCGGGCGCTCCCTGTTGATAATTGCTCGGTGAGGGCGGGCCCACGGGACCGAACACGTCCGACGGCTGCTGCTTGCGGATTTCGGGGGTGTTGCGGAAGCGGACCTGATTCTGTTGGGTCGCCCGATAGCTGTAGGCACTGCCCAGGTGCAGATAGTAGGCACCGTCGCTCGCCTCATCCCACCAGGGCAGCCATGTGCCGCGCATCGTGAGGGCCTGGCCGCTGTCGAAGGAGTCGTTACCGACGTTGTCGGAGTTGGTGCGAAACGTGCCGATCTGCCAGGTATTGAACTCGTCATTGACCGTGCCGAAGGCCATCACACCCATGTTGCGCGCCGGGGCGAACGTGTCGACGAGCGACCGCTCCATGAACGTGTTGTTGCGGTTCTGCGTGACTCGTTCGAGCGAGAATGGCTCGAAGAAGTGGCCAAACCGCACGTTTTGCAGCCAGGGCAGGTCGTGGGCCTCGATGTAGTTGTCGATGTAGCTCGGCTGGTTGGCGAGCGCAAAATCGACGCCGAGCGCATACTCCAACTGCTCGGTCGCCTTGCCCCGGGCCATGATCCGCAGCCGGCGAAACTGGGCACCATCCTGAAGATCGCCCACCGCATCGCGGCTAATCGCGTCCTGACCGAAATAGACCATGTCGCCCTGCACCTGGCCCGAGATCGTGAGCGTCGGTTTTTTGCCGTTCTCGTCGGCGTGTGCGTGATGCGCGCAGACCGCGATCCACGTCCATAGCAAGGCCATGGCACACCGTCCCCAGTGCGTGCGGCGCGGATGCACGATTCCAGCTTCCGTTGGCTCGGCCTTCCGGTGATCCGGTCAGGCACGGGCGAATGCGGCGGAGCCTCCTGGCGGTCAGGTCAGCCTCGATCACGTCATCTGCATGATCGGCACGATCGCCACAAGGGTTGACCCTTGCGCGATCGCGAGGCCCAACAGGAAGCCCGCAGCCTGCCTATCTTTCCGAGTCGCTGTTGCCGCTGGTGAGATAGCTGGCGTAGTAAAGGAGCGTGAGGATGCTCTGGAGCGTGGCGGCCACGTAGGTCCACGCGGCGGCATTGAGCACTTTGTTGACACCCGACATCTGCGCCGGGGGCACGATGCCGAGATTCACGAGCTGCGCCTTCGCCCGATTGCTCGCATCGATCTCCACCGGGAGGTTCACGAGCTGAAAGAACACCGTGCCGCCGAAGAGCGCGATCCCGAGCCAGGCCAGCGGCGCGAGCTGCATCATCAAGCCGAGCACGAACATCGTGATGCCGAAGCCGCTGCCGATGTTGGCCACGTTGACCGCGGCGTTGCGGATCGTCATCAGTGAAAAGCTCTGGGCGTCTTGGAGCGCGTGCCCCGCTTCATGGGCAGCGATGCCGACGGCGGCCAGAGAGCGGCTGCCATACACGGCCTCCGACAGCCGGAGCACCTTCGCCTGGGGATCATAGTGGTCGTTGAGCTTCCCCGGGATCGCTTCGATCTCCACGTCGGTGGCGCCAGCCGAATCGAGAATGTGCCGCGCTGCGGCGGCGCCCGTGAGCGGGGCGGGCTCGTGCGAAGCCTCAGCGAACGAGGATTGCACCCGCCACTGGGCCCACATCGCGAGCAGCATCGCGGGAGCCACGGCCAGCATGTACATCGGATCGAAGAAAATCGGCATGGGGGGCGAAACTCCGTGGGACGGCCGCGGCAGGCAGAATCCGCGCAGCCCGAAACCGTCAGGGTATTCTAGCTCTACGCACCATCCAGTGGCCATGTTCGTGAACAGCCTGCAAACCGCGCGGTTTCGCCCCCGACAGGCCGTCCGGCTGGCCGTCGCCTGTATCGCCCTCACAGGCTGCGGCCGCGCCACGGCGCCTGCCGTCCTTCCGCCACGCGATGCCGCGCGGCCGACGCAGCCACTATGTAGCCGGATCGCCGCCGTCGTACGCCATGCCCGCGATGCACGGCGGCTCGACGCATCGATTCACGGGGCCTGGCAGGTGGTCCACGGCATCCTCGCATTCGGGCCCGAGTTTCCCATCGCGCACGATGGCCGTGTGAGCCCCGCACTCGACTACCTCCTCGGCGGCGGCCGGATCACCGGCTGGCAACTCCGCCCGGGCGATCATGGCGTTGTCGCGGTCGTCGAGGAGGGAAGCACGACGGGGCAAGGCCACCCCGACCAGTGGCTCGGCTATCTCTCTCAATGCGGCCTCGGCGGCATCCCGCTCGACACGAAGCTCGTCGTCGCCGGCCGCGACTTCACGCTCGCCGACCTGCTCGCGCAGGCGAAGCACGACATCCGCTCAGGCCGGGAGGCGACATGGACGCTCATGGCACTCACGGCCTACCTGCCCCCCGACGCATCCTGGAAAGCCTCCGATGGCTCATCCTGGACGATCGAACGGGTCGTCCAGATGGAGGCCGACGCCGACCTCTCGTCGAGCGCCTGTGGCGGCGCCCACCGCCTGACCGGGCTGGCCCTCGCGCTGGCAGCCCAGCGCAAGTCCCGAGCGAATCCTGCCGCGCCGCTCACCGGCGGCTGGGCTGCCGCAGCCGACCGCCTTGCCGATGCGATCGATCGGGCTCGGGCGTTCCAGCAGGCCGACGGCAGCTTCTCCACACATTTCTTCGACCGGCCGGGCACCTCTCCCGACGTCTTCGCCCGCCTCGGTGCCACCGGCCATGTCTTCGAAGTGCTCGCGATCGCACTCGACGACGACGAACTCGCCGCCCCCTGGGTGACCCGGGCTGCCGATCGGCTCGTCACGCTACTCGAGCAGACGCACGACGTCGATGTGGAGTGCGGCGGCCTCTACCACGCGATTCATGGTCTCATGCTGTACAACGAGCGGATGTGCCCCGGGGGGCCTATCGCTTCGATTCGCTGAGACCTGCAGCCGTGCACGGCCTGATCTTTTTCTATATCCAGAAGTTCGCCGACTCCGCCGCACCCGGAACGACGTCGTGGAACGGCGCGCGAGCGAGCGTGGCGACCGGCTCCGCCCGCTACCTGCCATCGGGCGTGTATCCCGACGCCGAGGCCATCGAACTCCTGCAGGCGTTGGCCGAATCGACCGGCCGCTCGCTCGCCGACACGCTCGAGCAGTTTGGCCGGTTTCTCGCTCCACACCTCATGAAGGTGGCGGGCCGACACGTCGACCCTGCCTGGCGCACGCTCGATCTGATCGAACACACCGAAACCATCATCCACGCGATGATCCGCTCGGCGAACCCCGGCGCCCTGCCGCCGGTGCTCGAGACGGTGCGACCCGCCCTGGATGAGCTCCATCTCATCTACGGCTCACAGCGGCAGCTCTGCCCGCTGGCCCGCGGGCTCATGCGCGGTATCGCGGCGCAGTATCACGAAGAGCTCGACATCGATGAGCCGTCGTGCATGCACCGAGGCGATCCGTTTTGCTCGTTCGTGGTCCGCCGTCTGGCTCATGACACCCACGACGCTTCCTCCGCACTCGCCGACACCACCGACGTGGTGCGCGGTCCCGAGCCGGCGATCGCGCCTCCCGTCGTGACTGCGGCCGACGACTCCCTTCCGCCGACGATCGGCGGCTACACCGTCGTGCGTCTGATCGGCCAGGGCGGCATGGGCCGCGTCTACCTGGCCCGCGATGAGCAACTCCGCCGCGACGTCGCCATCAAGGTGCTGCATCCGTCGAAGGCCCGCGACCCGGCCGCGACCCGCCGGTTCCTGCGCGAGGGCCGGGCGGCCGCGGCGGTCGACCATCCCCATGTGATGACGATCCATCAGGTGGGCGAGGAGCAGGGGCTGCCCTACATCGTGATGCAGCGGCTCGTCGGCCGCACGCTGAAACAGGCCCGGCAGGCAGATGGCCGGCTTCCGCTTCCCGAGGTGCTCCGCATCGGCAGGGAAATCGCCGAGGGGCTCGCAGCCGCGCATCGGCAGGGGCTCGTGCACCGCGACATCAAGCCCGACAACGTGTTTCTGCAGGAGCCGCACGGGCAGGTGCGGATCATCGACTTCGGCCTGGCCCGCGCCAACGCCGATGCAGGCCTCGACGTGACGGTCGACGGTTCGATCGTCGGCACGCCGGCCTACATGTCGCCCGAGCGGGTCGAAGGCGGCACGCTCGACGCGAAGAGTGACCTCTTCGGGCTGGGGGTCATTCTCTACGAGTTGCTCGCCGACAGGCCGCCGTTCGAGGGGACGTCGCTCGTGTCGATGCTCGCGGCAATCGCCCGCGGCATGCCGCCTGACCTCGAGACCGTCGCCCCCGACGTGCCCGAGCCCGTCGCCCGACTCGTGATGCGGCTCATCGCCCACGACAAAGACGCCCGCCCCACGGACGCCACCGCTGTCGCTGCCGAGCTCGCCGCCCTCGAGCGGACCCTGTAGGACAGGCTTCAGCCTGTC
>JBMLMS010000199.1:0-5956 GCA_049243925.1 Pirellulales bacterium | reverse complement strand
TCAGCGTGAAACCATCTGGGAACGCACGGCATCCACGAGCACGTGCAGGTCGCCATGCCAATCGATCGTCGTGCTCTGCTGCGTGGCCAGGTTTTTGAACTGGGCCGTGCCTGCGGCGAATTCATCGCTGCCGATGACGAGCGCCGCCGAAAAGCCCTTCTTGGCCGCGACCTTGAGCTGCTGCCCCACCCGCTTTGCCTCGGGGAAAAATTCCACGGCCACGCCGGCCGCACGGAGGGCCGACGCGACCCGCAGGTAGTCGGCGAGATGTGCCTCGTCGAAGAACACGAGAAACACCTCGGCCGGTGTCTCCACGGCCGAGAGCTTGCCGAGCTCGTCGAGGCCGGCGAGCAGGCGGTCGATGCCGAGCGACGCCCCGACTCCGGGCAGCGCCTGCTTCGTGTACAGCCCGGCGAGATTGTCGTAGCGGCCGCCCGAGCAGATGCTGCCGAGCGTGGGCAGGTCGTCGAGAAAACTCTCGAGCACGATGCCGGTGTAGTAGTCGAGGCCGCGGGCGATCGACGGATCGACGACGACACGGCCCTCGGCGACACCCGCCGCCTGCACGCCGTCGAGGATTGCCCGGAGCGCAGCCACGCCGGCCCGCCCGCTCTCGGAATCGGCGACGAGGCTCTCGAGCCCGGCGAGCACGTCGGCCATCGAGCCCGACAGCTCCGCCATCTTCAAAAGCCTCTCGACCGCTTCGGCCGCCACGCCGTGGCCGATCAACTCGGCTTTCACGGCGTCACGCGTCGCCTTGCCCAGCTTGTCGAGCGACCGCAGCACGTCGGTCGCCAGGTCGGCGAGGCCGAGTGAAGCGAGCACACCACCGAGCACCCGGCGATCGTTGATGCGGATCGTGAACCGCTCGATCCCGATCGCGGCCAAGAGATCGTGCACCACGAGCACCGTCTCGAGGTCGGCCACGGGGCTCGTCGTGCCGATGGTGTCGAAATCACACTGCATGAACTCACGGTAGCGGCCGCGCTGCGTATTCTCGCCCCGCCACACCGTGGCCATGTGATACCGCTTGAACGGCGTGCCGAGGCTCGCGATGTGCTGGGCACAGAAGCGGGCGAACGGCACCGTCAGGTCGAACCGCATGCCGACCTCGCGGCCGCCGTGGTCGGTGAAGCGATAGAGCTGCTTGTCGGTCTCGGCACTCCCCTTGCCCGTGAGGATCTCGAGGTATTCGAGTGCCGGCGTGTCGATCGGGGCGAAGCCGAAGGAGCGGTAGACCCGCCGGGCCACGTCGAGAATGCGCTCGCGGGCCAGCGCCTGCGCGGGCAGATGATCACGAAATCCCTTCAGCGTGCGCGGCTCGATCATGACACGATCGGGAGGAGGGCCGGCTTCGGGCCGCGGATGCTCGCGCGGCGGTTCTTACGCTTCCGGCCGTCGCCGATCTCCTGGCCGCCCGGGCCGAGCACGGCGTCCATGTATTCCTCGACCTGTTCCGCCGTCTCGAAATACTGGTCGTAGACCCAGTCGTCTTCGTATTCGCAGTCTTTCGTGGTGTATTCGCGGCAGATCTGCGGCCGCGTGTCGTAGATGCCGCAGCGGTGGTCGGCCTGCAGGTGCTTGCACTCGGTGTGCACGCACACATACCAGTCGCCGTCTTCGGTGAACACGGTCGCATGGTCGTGCAGCAGGAACCAGCGGATGTATTCGAACTCCTCCCGCGTGGTCGGCGTCTCCAAGGGCAGGGCGAAATAGCGGCAGCACTTGGCCGTGCAGTATTCGCAAAGCACCTTGTCCTGCGGGATGTCGCTCCGCTTCGGCTTCGGCGGGAGCGTGGGGAGCGGCAGATCAGCGACCGACATCGGAGACCTCCAGGGAGCTCGGGCCCCGCAACCCTGCGGGGCCGGCACTATACCATCCGTCGCGGCCGGCTGATCCCCTATACTCGCGGCTCGTTTCGCAGGGAGTCGGTCGATGCCCAAGCGCTGGCACATTCAGCCCCACGACCAGGCGCTCGTCGCCGGGCTCGAGCGGTCGGCGGGCGTGTCGTCGATCGTGGCGCGGCTGCTCGCAGCCCGCGGGCTCACCGGCGCGGGCGACGTCAAAGCCTTCTTGTCGGGCACGATGGCCGACCTGCGCGACCCGGATCTCTTGCCAGGCGTGGCGGAGGCTGCCGACCGGATCCTTGCGGCCGCACGGGCGGGCCGGAAGATCGTCGTCTACGGCGACTACGACGCCGACGGCATGTGCGCCACGGCGATCCTCATCAAGTGCCTCGCCGCGCTCGATGCCGATGCCGCCTGGTACGTGCCCGACCGGCTCGAAGAAGGCTACGGCCTCAACGCGCAGGCCCTCTCCACGCTCGCAAGCCAGGGCGCGAGCCTCGTCGTGACGGTCGACTGCGGCATCGCGAGCGTCGCCGAGGCCCGGCATGCCCGCGAGCTCGGGCTCGAACTCGTGATCACCGACCACCACACCTTCGCCGACACGCTCCCCGAGGCCGCCGTGCTCGTCCACCCGCGGCTTCCGGGCACGGCCTATCCCTTCGGCGAGTTGTGCGGCGCCGGCGTGGCGTTCAAGCTCGCCTGGGCGATCGCGACGCGGGCCAGCGGCGCGAAGCAGGTCACGCCCCGCCTCCGCGAAATGCTGCTCGAAGGGATGGGCTTCGCGGCCCTCGGCACGGTGGCCGACGTCGTGCCGCTGCTCGATGAAAACCGGATCTATGTGAAGCACGGTCTCGAATGCCTGCGGAAGCGTGGTGGCCCCGGGATCACCCGGCTCCTCGCACTCGCCAAGCTCGACGAGAAATCGCAGCTCGAGAGTGAAGACGTGGCCTTCCGCCTCGCGCCGCGGCTCAACGCAGCGGGCCGGCTCGGCCAGGCGGCCTGTGGGATCGAACTCTTGACGACCACCGACGAGGCCCGGGCTGCGAGCCTCGCCAACTACCTGCACGAGCTCAACGCCCAGCGCGAGACGGAGGAGCGCAGCATCCTCCTGGCGGCCACGAAGCAGGCCCACGAGCGGTTCGATCCGGAAGCCGATCCGGCCCTCGTGCTCGCCGACCGCGGCTGGCATGCGGGCGTGATCGGGATCGTAGCCGGCCGGCTCGCCGAGCGGTTTCATCGGCCGGTCGTGATGATCGCCCAAGACTCGCTCCAGGGCCGGCCTGCGACCGGCAGCGTGCGGAGCGTGCCGGGGTTCGATGTGCACGCCGCGCTCGTCGCCTGCCGAAGCCATCTCGTCACCTGCGGCGGCCATGCCGCAGCCGCGGGCCTGCGGGTCGAAGACGTGCACATCGACGCCTTCCGCGAGCAGTTTCTCGCGGAGGTCGCCGCGCGGCTCCCAGCCGCACTGCGGCAAGCGCAGCTCACTCTCGACGGCGAAGCCACGCTCGCCGGCCTCACGCTCGACACGGTCCGGCAGATCGAGCAGCTGGCCCCGTTCGGCCAGGCCAATCGCCGGCCGCTGCTCTGCGCCACGAGCGTGAGCCTCGCGGAGCCGCCGCGCACGATCGGCGGCGGCGCCCGCCATCTCTCGATGAACCTCGTGCAGCACGGCGCGAAGGTGCGCGGCGTGGCCTTCGGCGGCGCCGAGTGGCTCGACCATCTGCCGCCGCCCGGTCAGCCGTTCCACGTGGCCTTCAAGCCCAAGATCAACGAGTTTCGCGGCCGGCGCACCGCCGAGATGGAGATCGTCGATTGGCGACCCGCCGGAGTGGATGTGGCCGTAGAGCTGCCCGTGCCGGCGGCGATGCCTGTGTGATATGATCTTCCAAGAGCGTCGCGTCCATGCGGATAGCCACGCGTCGAGAGAGCGCCATGATCCAGAAATTGCACAAGCACCACGACGGGCTCGCACTGGTCATCGATCGGGCGACCCTTGCCGCTCACGGGATCGACGAGGAGACGCCTGTCGAGGTCGCATTTTCCGGAACCACGATGATCGTGACCGCCAGCATCGATCTGGAGCGAAAGGCGCTGTTCGAGCGGGCGTTGGCTTTGACGCACGACCGATTCGGCCTCACGCTACAAAAGCTCGCCGAGTGACCGCGTGGCACCTGTCTTCTTGACACTTGGCGAAGTGCTTGCCATCCACGAGTCTGTCATCCATCGATACGGTGGTTCCCTCGGCGTTCGTGAACTCGCGTTATTGCAATCCGCACTTGGTATGCCTGAGGCCACATTCGGCGGCGAATACCTTCACGCAGACATACCGTCCATGGCGGCGGCATATTGCTTCCACCTCGTAGCCAACCATCCGTTTGTCGATGGCAACAAGCGGGTCGGTGCCGCCGCAGCGAGCGTATTTCTCGAGATGAATGGCTGGACCTTGGCCGCCGAACAGATGGTGTTTGCGGACTGTGTCATGGCGATCGCGAGTAGCCGTGCTGACAAACAAGCGGCACTGGCATTCTTCAAGCAATACTCCACACGAAACCCTTCGTAGCACCCGTGCATCGCGTCGCCCCCACAATCGTCGTGCTTAGCCTTGCCATGGGTGTCACCCGCGCCGATGACTGGCCGCAGTGGATGGGGCCCGAGCGCGACGGCGTGTGGCGCGAGGCGGGCGTGGTGAGCGCGATCCCCACCGACGGCCTGCCCGTGAAGTGGCGGGTGCCCGTGAGCGGCGGCTATTCCGGCCCCGCCGTCGCCGACGGCCGCGTGTATCTCACCGATTACGACCGGCCCGCGGGCGACCTCGCCAATGCGCCGAACGACCGCACCGAGCTCGCCGGCCGCGAGCGCGTCCTGTGCCTTGATGCCGAGACCGGAAAGCTGCTCTGGAAGCATGAATACGATTGCCCGTATGCGATCTCGTATGCCTCCGGCCCGCGCTGCACGCCGACCGTGGCCGACGGCAAGGTGTATGCGCTCGGCGCCGAGGGCAATCTCGTCTGCCTCGATGCAGTGACGGGCGCTGTCGCCTGGACGAAGGATTTCAAGCAGGACTACGGCGCCCCGACGCCGATCTGGGGCTTCTGTGGCCATCCGCTCGTCGACGGCAAGCGGCTCATCTGCCTCGTGGGCGGCCCGGGCAGCGTGGCCGTCGCGTTCGACAAGGACACGGGCCAGGAACTGTGGCGGGGGCTCTCCGCGAGCGAGAGCGGCTACTGCCCGCCCACGCTGATCGAGAGCGCCGGCGTGCGGCAGGTCGTGATCTGGGACGCCGACAAGCTCAACGCTCTCGAGCCGGCCACGGGCCGCGTGCTCTGGTCGCAGCCGCTCAAGCCGATGTATGGCATGTCGATCATGGCCCCGCAGGTGGCCGACACGAAGCAGGGCCGCGTGCTCTTCGCGAGCGGCATCGGCCGCGTGGGAGCGCTGTTTGCCCTCGCGGCCGACAAGCCCGAGGCAACGGTGCTCTGGCGGGGCGAGCCGAAGTCGGCCGTCTACTGCGCCAACAGCACCCCCTTTATCGCTGGGGACGTGCTCTACGGGTGTGACTGCGACACAGGAATGCTCACGGCCGTCGACGTGGCCACGGGCAAGCGGCTTTGGGAAACGCCCGACGCCACGCTGGGGGGCACCCGCCGCGGCAAGCATGGCACAGCGTTTCTCGTGCGGCACGAGCCGGCCGGCAGCCCGGCCGTGGCGTCCACCCGCACGTGGATCTTCAGCGAGACAGGCGACCTGATCCTGGCGACGCTCTCGCCGGCGGGCTATCGAGAGCTTGGCCGGCAGCACCTCCTCGACCCCACGAATGAGTGCTTTGGGCGCGAGGTCGTCTGGAGCCACCCGGCATTCGCGGGCCGGTGCGTCTATGCCCGCAACGACCGCGAGCTCGTGTGCGTGTCGCTGGCGAAGTGACGTTTCGCCCCGGGTTCGCGGACCGCACCGACAGGCGTTGTTCCGCGACGCGGCTCCCGGTAGGCTTACACGAGTTCCCTCGTGCCGCCGACCCATTCGGCGACACACCTCGGGGCGTAGCTCAGCCTGGCTAGAGCGCTACGTTCGGGACGTAGAGGTCGCACGTTCGAATCGTGTCGCCCCGACTT
>JBMLMS010000198.1:0-1150 GCA_049243925.1 Pirellulales bacterium | reverse complement strand
CGGAGTTCAGGAAGTCCGTGTACTGCTGGTTCGTGAACTCGTACTTCATGATCTGAAACGAGTCGGCCACGGCACCGTAGTTGGGGTTCGTGCCGGTGTTGATCGTGTCGTATGCATTCCCCGGATCGCCCACCGTCACCCAGTCAATCGTGACGGCGCGGGCAGGAACGGCCAGCAGACCAAGCAGGGCCGCCATGCCGAGGGACAAGACAACCCGGGGCAGACGGGCGACGAGCATCATGAGCAAACTCCTTTGGCGGGGATCAACAACCGACACTTCCGCGACCGGTTCTACAGCCACTCGCTCGCCCAGAAGCCACAAAATCTAAAATGGGACGAATCGGGCACGGGCAGGGACGAATCGGGCAAATCTAGGGACGAATCCGCCAAGGGCTGGGACGAATCAGCGGCGAGAGCGAGTCGTCAGCCGGAAGGTTCAGGCCGCACAGAATGAATCGCGTCAGGCCTGCTTGCGACGCCGCCTCACGAGATAGCCGCCGCAGGCTAGACCGGCGAGGGCCATGACGCAGGTGGAGGGTTCGGGAACCACGCTGATGGTGCCCGTCGCCGGGTTGAACGTGGCCGACTGACCGTCCGCGAGGCCGGTGGCATTCACCGCCGAGAAGTTACCCGAGCGGCCGCCCGCGTTGGCGAAGATCTGCAGCACGTCTGTGCCGGCGGCGTAGGAGCCGCCGCTGAAGGCGATGTTGAGAATCCCGCCGAACACCACACTGCCGTCGCCGCTCACGAGGTCGAATGTGCCCGCGGTGAAGGCAGGGCTCGTGATCTCGAACACGCTGCTCCCGGAGAGTGAAAGGTCGAGCGAGAGGCCAGAGCCAACGGTGATCGTGCCGGCGCTGTTGCCCGGTGCCAGCGACCCGAGCACGGCGAGCGTCTTGCCGCTGCCAGAGATCGTGCCCACGCCGGCAAGGCTGGCCGACGACGGCAGCGAGTAGGTGCCCGCCGTGAGGGCCAAGAGGTCAAACACGCCGGGACTGCCGGTGGTGCCGAGGTTCAGGCCGCCGGTGCCGATCGAGCCGGTACCGGAGAGGGCGACCGTTCCGGCGGAGATCGTGGTGAGCCCTGAGTGGGAGTTGACACCGCCGAAGGTGAGTAGGCCCGCTCCCTGCTTCGTGACGGTGCCCGAGCC
>JBMLMS010000197.1:0-3038 GCA_049243925.1 Pirellulales bacterium | reverse complement strand
CGTCGGTCAGGTGACGCAGTTCAACTTCTCCGGTGGCGGTGCACGTGGTGGTGGTGGTGGTGGCGGCATGGGCGGTGGAGGTATGGGTGGCGGCATGGGAGGCGGTGGCATGGGCGGTGGCATGGGCGGCGGTATGGGCGGTGGAGGCATGGGTGGCGGCGGAATGGGCGGCGGTGGCATGGGCGGCATGGGTGGCGGCGGCATGGGTGGTATGGGCGGTGGTGGCATGGGCATGTGCTGGGTGGCCCGCGAGGTCTACGGGCCGACCGATCCTCGCTGGCTGCTGTTCCGCGCCTGGCTGCTCGCCGACGCACCGACCTGGCTCGTCGATCTCTACGCGCGTCATGGTGAAACAGCCGCTGCGTGGATTCACGACAAGCCGGCGGTCAAAGCCGCTCTGCGAGTCCTCATGGATCGCGCCATCGCCACGCAGGCGCGCTGAGTATGCCCACGTTCGGAGTCATCCTCGCCGCGGCGGGGCAGAGCAGCCGCTTCAAGGATGCGAATTACAAGAAGCCGTTCGCACCGCTGGCAGGCCGCGCCGTCTGGCTCCATTCGGCCGAGAAATTTCTCGAACGCGAAGACGTCAAGCAGGTCGTGATCGTCGTCTCCCCGGAAGACCGCGAGGCGTTCGTGGAGAAGTTTGGCGCGAACCTCGCCTTCATGGGCGTGACGCTCGCCGAGGGCGGGGCCGAACGGGCCGACTCGGTCCGCAACGGGCTTGAAAAGCTCGGTCCCGAGATCGACATGGTCGCGATCCACGACGCTGCCCGCCCCTGCCTCGCACCCGCCTGGATCGACAAGGTGTTCGAAGCTGGCGCGCGGACGGGTGCCGCCATCCTCGCCACGCCCGTGGTCAGCACGCTCAAGCATGTGGGCCCCGACGGCATGATCACGGCGACGGTCGATCGCACCGGCCTGTGGGAGGCCCAGACGCCCCAGGTGTTCGCGCGGGCGGTCCTCGAAAAGGCCTTTGCATCGCGCGGCGCGAGCCGATTCACCGACGAGGCCCAGCTCGTCGAATCGATCGGCCAGAAAGTGGCCGTGGTGCAGGGCTCCCCGATCAATCTCAAGATCACGTCCCGCGAAGATCTGCGGCTTGCCGAGCACGCGCTCAAGGCGCTCCCCAAGCCGAACCTCTCGGGCCCTGCCCACCCCTTCGCCAACGACGACATGTGGCGGTGACCATGACGCCCACCGACTTGCTCTCCGACTTCGAAGCCCGCGGCCTCGTCCACCAGTCCACCGACGCGGCTGCGCTGCGTGAGTGGCTGACCACACCCGGCCGCCGCGTCTATGCCGGCTTCGACCCGACAGCCGACAGCCTCCACGTCGGCCACCTCGTGGCCCTCATGCTGCTGCGCCGCGTGGCGGCGGCGGGCCACGAGCCGGTGGCGGTGCTCGGCGGCGCCACCGGCATGATCGGCGATCCGAGCGGCCGCAGCGAGGAGCGCAACCTGCTGTCGCCAGACGAGCTCGCGGCGAACGTCGCCGGCGTCGAGCGGCAGATCCGCGGCCTCCTCGAGGACACCGGGCGCACCGTGCACGTCGTCAACAACGGCGACTGGATGCGTGGCGTCGGCTACCTCGAATTCCTGCGCGACGTCGGCAAGCACGTGCCGCTCGCCCAGATGCTCGGGAAAGACTCGGTGAAAAGCCGGCTCGATCGCGACGGCGGCCTGTCCTACACCGAATTCAGCTACATGCTCCTCCAGGCCTGGGACTTCGTGCACCTCTCCGACGTGCTCGACTGCCGCGTGCAGATCGGCGGCAGCGACCAGTGGGGCAACATCACGGCCGGCATCGAGCTCGGCCGCCGGCTGCGCTCGCGCGACCTGCACGGCATCACCTGCCCGCTGCTCACGAAGAGCGATGGTACGAAGATGGGGAAGACGGCGGCCGGCGCGATCTGGCTCGACCCCCGCCGCACGAGCCCCTACCGCTTCTATCAATACTGGATCAACCTCGACGACGCCGATGCCGGCCGCTGTGTCGAACGGCTCACGGAACTGCCGCTCGACGAGATGCGTGCACTCGCCGACCTACGAGCCGCGAATCCCGCCGCCCGCGACACGCAGAAACGGCTGGCCGAGGAGCTCACGCGGCTGGTGCACGGCGAGGCGGGCCTCACCTCCGCCCGCCAGGCCACGGCCATTTTCTTTGGCGCCGAGATCGGCGGCTTGGACGACGCGACACTCGCCGAGATCTTCGCCGACGTACCGAGCCGCGAGTTTGCCCGCACGATGCTCGATGGCGACGGCCTGCCGCTCATCGACGCCTTCGAGGCCACGGGCCTGGCAGCGACGAAGAGCGCCGCCCGCCGCACGATCGACCAGGGGGGTGCCTACGTGAACAATCGCCGCGTGACGGACGTCGCCCACCGGCTCACCGCCGCCGACCTCGGCGGCTCCGCCACGCTCGTGCTCCGTTCCGGCAAGAAGTCTTACGCCCTCGCCCGCTTCCTGTGACTCCACGTAGGACAGGCTTCAGCCTGTCACGCCTCTCCCCTTCAGCCTGTCACTCCCATGCACGCCCACCGTCTCATCCTCGCCGCCCTGCTCCTTGGCTTCACGGCGCCCGTCGCAGCGCATGCCGCCGAGCCTGCCAAGGTCGGCACGGTGCTCGGCCTCGAAGACCGCCTGAAGACGGGCCTCAAGGCCCGCCGACCGGAGGAGAAAGCGTTTCTCGACGACGTCGCCCGCCTCGTCCGCGCGGGCGAACTTCCCGTGAAGCTCGTCGACTCGACCTACCTCTGGGCGCTGCAGCGACAGCAGAAGTTTCCCTATCCGCTCTTCGAACGCGCCCTGCGGATCCAGGCCAGCCGCATCGGCGTCGAACTCTGACGCCACGGGACAGGCTGCGGCCTGCCATGGGAGGT
This sequence comes from Pirellulales bacterium, assembly GCA_049243925.1. GTDB lineage: Bacteria > Planctomycetota > Planctomycetia > Pirellulales > UBA1268 > RGVT01. The sequence goes on along the minus strand of JBMLMS010000197.1, from coordinate 160 downwards.
CGTTGTACGGCAAGGATTGGAATAACCACCCGCAATCGGAGCCGGCGGTAGGCATGCTCGCCTCCGGTCGTGTTGAGAGTACAGGACTCGTGGGTTTTGATCAGACGCCGATAGTCCTCAACGACTCCCTGCGTCTGCGCGTGCCCACCGACCGACTCCG
>JBMLMS010000196.1:0-6712 GCA_049243925.1 Pirellulales bacterium | reverse complement strand
CTCGGATGTGCCTGCGCTCCGGCATCCTGCCTGCGCTGGTCACATACGCCGTCTCGACGGTAGGGGCAACCCCTCGCCTTCCCTTTTCAGTTGGGGAGCCGAAAGCCGGCGCGTGGTCAACGCCCCTACACGGCACGCCGGCCGAGCACCGGGCCGCGAGCGTGGATCGCGGCGGCGATGTCGCGGCGGGCTTCGTCGTCGAGATCGACGGCGAGCGCTCCGGCGTTGATCGCCACCTGCTCAGGCGACGTCGCTCCGAAGAGCACGCTCGTGATCCCCGGCTGCTCGGCCGTCCAGGCGAGCACGAGGTCGGGGAGGCTGCAGCCGAGCCGGGCGGCGATGGGCCGCACGCGATCGACGAAGTCGAGGTTCTTATCGAATTCGGCGCCGTTGAACATCGGATATTTGTGCCGGCTGTCGGTCTGCGGGAACACGTGGCCGCGTTGCATCGTGCCCGCCAGGAGGCCCTTCATGAGCGGCCAGTAGACGATCATCGCGACCTCGCGGCTTCGGCACCACGGGAGGATCTCCCGTTCGATCTCGCGTTGCAGCATGTTGAAGTGCATCTGGCAGGCGGAGAGGGGGCAGGCAGCGGCGAAGACTTCGAGCTGGGCCAGCGAAACGTTCGACACGCCGATCGCTCTCGCCGTGCCGGCGGCGAGCAGCCGCGCGAGTTCGCCGGCCGACTCGTCCAGCGGCACCTGCGGGTCGGGCGCGTGCAGGTAGAGGAGGTCGAGGTGGTCGGTGCCCAGCCGCCGCAGGCTCTCCCCGACTTCCGCTCGGATGCGATCGGGCCTGCCGTCGACGACTTGGCGGCGGGGCGGCGTCGCAGCAGCGTCGGGCTCCCAGTGGATGCCGCACTTGCCGGCGATGACCACGCCGTCGCGCCGGCCGCGGATCGCCGCCGCGATCGCCCGCTCGCTCTCGCCGTGCTCGCCGTAGCAGAAAGCCGTGTCGAGGTGCATGATCCCGTGATCAAGAGCCGAGCGAACGGTCGCCTCGGCAGCCTGGGCGGTCACGCCGGTGCGGGTCATGCCCGCAAGCGGCCAGCAGCCGAGGCCAAGCGGCCCGACGGACACGCCGGAATGTCCGAGGGGACGAGCCGCACGGTTCATGGCGTTGCATTCGCTGCGGCAGGGAACCGGCCTGTGGTGAGGAATGACGCGACGAAGTCGGCGGCATCGCGGCGAAACAGCAGCCCGGAGTGGAACGTCGGCAGGATCGTGTGGACGTGCGGTGCATCGGGATGCGTGCTTTCTTCGGCGACGAGCGCATCCCACTCGGCCGCGATCACCCCGATCTCGACATCGTGCGGCACGGGCAGTGAATTCACGAGACTGTCGGCCGCCGTGGAGAGTTCCCGGACCGGCTCGAGCACCCGGCCAAACGTGCCAGCCGCGCGGGTGGCCACGAACGAGCCCTTGTTGGGCGGTGCGAGCATCACGAAGCGTCCGAGCTTCGCCGGTCGGTAGCGATCGAGAGCGGCCCGGGCGATGATGCCGCCCATGCTGTGCGTGACGACGTGCAGTGTGTGGACCGATGCGTCGGCGTCGAGGGCCATCAGTTGTCGGGCGAACCTGTCGGCATGCACGAGCAGCGAGCAGCGCATGTTCCAGTAGCCCCAGGGCGCCGTCTGAAAGCCGTGCCCACGCAGCCGCGCGGCGAGCAGGGCGAGCATGAAGCGGTTGGCGAGGTAGCCGTGCACCAAGGCCACGGTCGGGGAGCCACCCGGCAGGCTCATGGCCGCCGCATCGCCGGCGCCGGGCAGCAGTCGAGCGGGCATACGTCGTGGCTGGCCGGCAGGCCGCCGATCGCGGTCCGCTCCGGCTCGGCAAAATGCCGCTCCGCGATCAGGTCGCGCACCATCGCCACGAAAGCAGGGTCCGTGCCGACCGTCTCGGCACGAACCATCTCGATGCCGAGCTCACGGCACAGGTCTGCGGCCTCGGTGTCGAGGTCGTAGAGCACTTCCATGTGGTCGGAAATGAAACCGATCGGCGCGATCACGACCTGCCGTGCCCCGGCTGCATGCAGTTGGCGAATCCGATCGCACACGTCGGGGTCGAGCCAGGGCTGCGTCGGCGGTCCGCTCCGGCTTTGATAGACGAGTTCCCAGTGTTCCACGCCAGCCTGTTCGGCCACGAGCCGCGAAGCCTCCGTCAGCTGCTTCACGTAGCGGCAGCCCTCGGCCATCGACATGGGGATGCTATGGGCTGTGAACAACACGGGGACATCGCGCCGGGCCGACTCCGGAAACCGTGCCAGGGATGCACGCACGCGGGCTGCCATCGGCCCGACGAAGCCCGGGTGATTGAAGAACACCCGAATCTTGTCCACCTGCAGCGCCCGATCGCCGAGTGCAGCGCTTGCCGCGGCGATGTTCTCGCGATACTGCCGACAGCCCGAATAGCTGCTGTAGGCGCTCGTGACGAACGCCAAGGCCCGTTTCACGCCCGCGTCGGCCATCTCGCGCAGCGTGTCGGTGAGCAGCGGGTGCCAGTTGCGATTGCCCCAGTAGACAGGCAGATGGGGGCCGCGAGTGTCGAGTTCCTGCCGCAGGGCAGTGAGCAATGCAAGATTTTGCTCGTTGATCGGGCTCTTGCCGCCGAAATGGTGGTAGTGCTCGGCCACTTCGAGCATTCGCTCGCGGGGCACGTTGCGGCCGCGCAGCACGTTCTCGAGGAACGGCATGACGTCGTCGGGGCCATCAGGCCCACCGAACGACACGAATAGCACTGCGTCGTAAAGTCCGTCGCTCATGAAGGATTGTCGGCGAAGAGAGTGACCCCACGGGGAATCGAACCCCGGTTCCAGCCTTGAAAGGGCCGTGTCCTAACCGCTAGACGATGGGGCCAACGGGGTGGCCAGAACGTTGTACCGCAGCCAACGCCGTCAGGGAATGGCGTCGGTGGCCGGCGGCCGCGGTTCGGTCGATTCTTGGTCGGAGTCGGGAGTGGCCAGCGCCCCGGCGTCCAAGGGCTCACCGCGGGCAATGGCCTCGAACACCTCGCGGCGGTGCACGGGCACTTCTTTCGGCGCCTCGACGCCGAGCCGAACCTTATCGCCACGGATCTCCACAACGACGATCGTGATGTCGTTGTTGATGACGATGCTCTCGTCCTTTTTCCGCGACAAAACCAACATAGACCATTCCTTGGCACGTTCGCGAACCGAGGCGACGCCGATCGCACTCGACTCAAACCACTTAACTGTAAAGGTTTCCGATCGAGAGTCAAGCATTCTGCGGGGAGGGGGTGGGGTGGATAGGCCGCATTCTTTGGGCGGGAAATGCATGTTTTCGCGTCGGCAATGGACGCCGGCCGTGGGCCGGACACCCTCGCTGCCCCGCGCCCGTGCTGCAACGTCTTGGTGCCGCGGCGTTTCCGTGCAGAGCCTTGTTGGTGCGGCGACGGTTCCTATACTCAGCCAAGTCACGACTCGCGCCTCGCCCTCTGCCTGCAAACCATGCAATCCTGGTTTCGCAATCTGTTTTCCGCAATCGGCACCGTCCTCGAGGGGATGCTCGTCACGCTGCGGGTGTTCAGCAGCACCTACGATCAGAAGCGGCGCACGTTCACCGAACACTTCGAGTACCCGGAACTGCCCGCACCGGTCGCCGCCCGCTACCGCGGCTTTCATCGGTATGACCTCACGACCTGCATCGCCTGCGACCAGTGCGCGAAGGCCTGCCCAGTCGATTGCATCTACATCGGGAAGGAGCGGGTCAGCGGCGGCAAGGGCTTCCAAGTGACGGGCTTCACCATCGACTACTCGAAATGCATGTTTTGCGCGCTGTGCGTCGAGCCCTGCCCGGTGGACTGCATCTTCATGGGTTCGACGCTCGACCTCAGTTGCTACAGCCGCGATGGCACGATCGTGGATTTCGCGCGTCTGCCGGTCGATGTCGCCTGGGGGCGAGCCACGATCAACCCCACGGCTGTCGCCGCTTCCAAGGTGATCGTCGAACCGGTGCACGGCGGTCCGAACCAGTAGGCGTCTCATGAGCCCCACCCATCCAGCGCTGATCGCCGGCTACGTCGCCCTGTTCGTGGCGATCGGTGGAGCGTTTTTGTGCGTGAACCTGCTCGTGGGCCGGCTCGTGCGGCCGCGGATGCCGAACACCGAGAAACTCGAGGTCTACGAGTGCGGTGAGCCGGCGATCGGTTCGAGCTTCGTGCAGTTCGACCTGCGGTTTTACGTGGTGGCCCTCCTGTTCATCATCTTCGACGTCGAAGTGGCCCTGTTCTTTCCGTGGGCGACCGTCTTCGGCAAGGCTACACAGCTGTCCGATCCGGCGCTCGTGACCGTGCAGGCCGACGGCACGGAACTGGCGCCCGCGGCCGCCGGCCTGCTCGAAGAGTTGGGCATGGCGATGCCCGTGGTTCCTACGTTCACGCCGAGCGACGCCGTCAAGAGCCGGCTGGAAGCCACACGGGGCGACAAGAGCTTGAAGCAGGCGGAGGCGGAGTGGGCGGTGTCCCGGGCGGGGTCGCTGCTCGCGCGGACGGCGGTCGTCGACATGGCCGGATTTTTCGCGGTGCTGCTCGTCGGCTTTGCCTACGTGTGGCGCCGCGGCGACCTCGACTGGGTGCGGGCGGTGTCGGCCGACCGTGCAGCGGCCGGTTGATACGGTGGGCAGGCCGACGGTACAGGCGAGCAACGCGATACGGCGAGGGTAGCACCATGCGTGGTCCGGCATTTCTGGAAAAACTCGAAGCGGCGCTGCCCGGTGCCGTGACAGGCCGCACTCTCGAAGCGATCGATCCCTGGATCGAAGTGGCCCCCGAGCGCATCGCCGAGGTGTCGCGGTGGCTGAAGGAATCGTCCGACCCGCGGTTCGATTCGCTCGAGTGCGTCACGGCCGTCGATTGGTGTGAGCCCGATCCCAAGAAGGCAGCCAAGGTTGCGTGGCAGCCGCGGATCGAACTGGTCTACCACCTCTGGAGCACCGCCGCCCGCGTGAGCCTTGTCGTGAAGACCAGCCTGCCGCGGTGGAAGAACGACACGCCGGGCGAGATTCCCGAGATTCCGAGCGTGGCAGGTGTGTGGCGCACGGCCGACTGGCACGAGCGCGAGGTCTACGACATGTCGGGTGTGAACTTCGTCGGCCATCCCGACCTCCGGCGAATCCTCTGCCCGGAAGACTGGGAAGGGTATCCGCTCCGGAAGGACTACGAGATGCCCCTCGACTACCACGGTATCAGAGGCCGGTAACCCGCCGCGGCGACAAGGACAAGCACATGGCTCAACTCATTGACGACGATCCGCGGATCATCGAATTCGACGTTCGCACCGACGAAATGCTCGTCAACATGGGGCCTCAGCACCCGAGCACGCACGGTGTGCTGCGACTGGTGCTCCGAACCGACGGCGAGATCGTGTCGCAGGTGGAGCCCCACATCGGCTACCTGCACCGCTGCGCGGAAAAAATCGGTGAGAACCTCTCGGCCCGGCAGTGGATCCCGTACACCGACCGGATGGACTACCTGGCCGCGATGAACATGAATCTCGGCTGGGCCCTCGCCGTCGAGAAACTCATGAAGTACGAGGTGAGCGAGAAGGCCCGACACCTCCGCGTGCTGATCGCGGAGCTGTGCCGGATCGCCAGCCACCTGGTCGGCATGGGAGCCTACGGCCTCGACCTCGGCACCTTCAGCCCCTTTCTGTATGCCTTTCGCGAGCGGGAGAAGATCCTCGATCTCTTCGAGGAGGCGTGCGGCGCCCGCCTCACCTACAGCTACATCACCGTCGGCGGCCTGACGGCCGACCTGCCCCCCGGCTGGGTCGACAAGTGCGAGGCCTTCCTCGAGCAGTTCGAGCCCGTGATCCAGGAGTACCACGCTCTCCTGACGACGAATGCCATCTTCGTGAAACGCACCGCCGGCATCGGCGTGCTCTCCCGCGAAATGGCGATCGACTACGGCTGCTCCGGCCCCGTGCTCCGCGGCAGCGGGGTCGATCAGGACATGCGTCGCGACGGCGAGAGCATCTACACGGCGATGTACGACGGCTATGCCTTCGAGGTGGCCGTGCAGAAAGACGGCCACTATCCCCGCGACCACACCTATCCTGCCGTGCCGGCCGACGCGGTGCTCGGCGACTGTTGGCACCGGTTCTTCGTGCGGATGCTCGAAGTGGTGCAGTCGATGGATCTGGTCCGGCAGGCGATCGACCGCTACTCCGCCTGCAAGGGCCCGCTCGGCGAGCCGCTCAAGCTCGCCGAGAAGATCCCGGCCGGCGATGCCTATCTCGAAACCGAATGCCCGAAGGGCCAAATGGGCTTCTATCTCGTCGGCGACGGCTCACCGATCCCGTGGCGAGTCCGGGCCCGCTCGAGCTCGTTCTCGAATCTGTCGGTCGTTCACGAACTCTGCCGCGGCTGCCTGATCGCCGACGTGCCGGCGATCGTGGGCAGCCTCGACATCGTAATGGGCGAAATCGACCGCTGACTCGCCAGCGGGCAAGCGGCTCGCTTGCCTAGTACTGCCGGAACACCAGGGCAGGTGGTCACGGCCCGCATTCGGAGCCGGCGGTAGGCATGCTCGCCTCCGGTCGTGTTGAGAGTACAAGACTCGTGGGTTTTGCTCAGACGCCGATAGTCCTCAACGACTCCCTGCGTCTGCGCGTGCCCACCGACCGACTCCGCCGAAAGTTCTGAGCGCCTACGAGTTGGGGAGGCGAGGGGCTGCCCCTACCGTTGAGACGGCGTATG
>JBMLMS010000195.1:0-3977 GCA_049243925.1 Pirellulales bacterium | reverse complement strand
TTCTGCTCGCGATGTGGGTGGGCTTCGAGGTGATCATGAAGGTGCCGCAGCGGCTGCACACGCCGCTCACGAGCGGATCAAACGCGATCTCAGGGATCACGGCCGTGGGTGCGATCGTGGTGGCCGGGGCGCTCGCCACGAGCGCCGGCACGCTGCTCGGGTTCCTCGCCGTCGTGCTCGCGATGATCAACGTGGCGGGGGGCTTCGTCGTCACCCACCGCATGCTCGAAATGTTCCAACCCAAAAAGAAGTAGCCCAGGAAGAAGTAGACCAGCATGTCGAGCCAAGCCTGGATCAACCTCGCGTATCTCACCGCCTCGATGCTGTTCATCGTGGCGTTCAAGCTCATGACGGGCCCACGTACGGCCGTGAAGGGCAACTACCTCGGCGCCGCCGGCATGGCGATCGCGATTCTCGCCGCCTGCTTCGAGAAGCCGGTGGTGGAGAGCGTGGCGGCCCAGGGCGCCTGGCCGCTCGTGATGCTCGGGATCGCGGGCCTGATCGGCGGCGGCATCGGGGCGGTAATGGCGCTCAAGTATCCGATGACGGGCATGCCGCAGATGGTGGCGCTCTTGAACGGCTTCGGTGGCGCGGCCTCCACGCTCGTGGCCGGGGCCGAGCTCTGGAATGCCACGGCCGCCGCGAAGGCCGCCGCCACACCGCTGCCCGCCTGGACGCAGTTCGCGATCGCCACGGCGCTCACCGGCCTGATCGGGGCCGTCACGTTTTGGGGCAGCCTCGTGGCCTTCGGCAAGCTCGAGGAGCTGCCGCAGTTCAAGAAGGCCTGGACCAACCCCAACCGTCACTGGATCAACCTCGGCCTCGCCGTCGCCACGCTGCTCTTGATCTGGGGCGTGTGTGCCAACCCGTCGTCGAACCTGCTCTTCTGGCTGCTCGTGATCGTGGGGAGCGGCCTGGGCTGCACGCTCACTCTGCCGATCGGCGGGGCCGACATGCCCGTCGTGATCTGCCTGCTCAATAGCTACTCGGGCCTCGCCGCGGCCGCGGCCGGCTTCGTGATCGACAATTCCGTGCTCGTGATCGCCGGCTCGCTCGTGGGCGCTTCGGGGCTGATCCTCACGGCGATCATGTGCAAGGCGATGAACCGCTCGCTCACGGGTGTGCTCTTCGGCGGCCTCGGTACCACTGCCACCGTGTCGGGCGACGACATCTACGCCGGCAAGGTAAAGAGCGCGAGCGCCGAGGAGATCGCGATGGTGCTCGAAGGGGCCGAGCGGGTGGTGATCGTGCCGGGCTACGGCCTCGCCGTGGCCCAGGCCCAGCATGCCGTTCGCGAGCTGGCCAACGCCCTCGAGAAGCGGGGCACGACGGTGGAGTATGCGATCCATCCCGTGGCCGGCCGGATGCCGGGCCACATGAACGTGCTGCTCGCCGAGGCCGACATCCCCTACGAGAAGCTGCGGGAGATGGACGACATCAACCCCACGTTCCCGGAGACCGACGTGGCGATCGTGATCGGGGCCAACGACGTGGTGAACCCGGCCGCTCGTACCGATCCCAAGAGCCCGATCGCGGGCATGCCGATCCTCGACGTCGACAAGGCGAAGACGGTGGTGGTGGTGAAGCGGTCGCTCTCGCCGGGCTTCGCGGGGATTCCCAACCCCCTCTTCGCCGCGGACAACACGCTCATGTACTTCGCCGACGGCAAGAAGGCGATCCTCGACCTCACGGCGGCCCTCCAGCAGGGCTGAAGCGCCGCTTCGTCGCGATGCCGGCCATCCATGGCCCGGCCTATGCTCGCCCGGTGAAACGCTACCCCGCCCCCCGGTCGAGCATCAGTTCGAAGGCCTTGCGGGTGCCGCTGCGATACGCGCGAAAACCACGACGATCCAGCGTGCACACGGCAGAGATCCGCAACCGCGTCGCCAGCAGCACGAGCGTGGCATCTGCGAAATCCATGGGCACATCGGCGTATTTCGTCATGAGTTCGCCTGCCTGCAGGAGAATATCGGCCGCCATTGAAGAATGAATCGCGGCCTGCGAGGAGAACAAGAAGTCGATCAACAGCCGAGGCCCTGCCGGGGTGTGTGACACCAGATGCATGGCTTCGACGACCACCGCGTCCGTCGTGACGAAACGGCCGGTGAACCGCTCAAAGGCATGCACAACCCCGCGATGGGCGGCGTCCGCTTCGTCGAGGAAGGCGACGATCGGGCCCGTGTCGAGCAGCCACGTCTCCATCCGAGCGGCTCTCAGTTCCGCCAGTTCCGCTCGCGGAGCGCCTTCGCCCAGTCATCACCGCCGGCCGCACCGTGGCGGCCCACTGCCGCGGCTTTCAGCCCGCCGGCCAGGTGCCTGAGCCGCTCTCCAGCCGACTCCACAGCGATGCCCCGTTCGATGAGGCCGCGGACGAACTCGGAATCTGATTGTCCGAGCGCGGAGGCAATCCGGTGCAGGTCGCGGCGTTGCCTGACATCGAGCCGGATGGTCAATGAATCCGTCATAAAGTTCATTGTATGACACTTGTCGTGCACACGCAAGACATGTCGGGCAGATAACGGCTTGGCATCGGCAGGCATGGGGGCATCGAAAGCCGACGAGTATATCCGCGACCCCCTCGCACGGGTGAATACGATGCCCGAGCATCACCCGAGCACGTCGGCCCACAAGGCGTCGGAGACGAGCAACCCCGCGCGCGTGAGCCGCACGCGCGAGCCATCATCGGTCGCGAGCCGCTGCTCCACCCAACGGGCGATCGCTGGTCCGGCGAGCTCGTCGAGGTTGAAGCCGCTCGATTCGTGAAACGCCTCGCGGTCGAGGCCATCGCGACGGCGCAACCCCACCACGATCCGCTCCCGGGCCGCCTGCTCGGCGGTCATTGCGTCGATGTCGCCCGTCGCGTCCTCGCCCGCGAGCGTCTTCATGAGCCACGTCGTCGTGCTGCGATGATTCGTGATCCGCGTGCGGCCGTCGAACCGCGCCGCCCCCGGGCCAAATGCCTCCCACGGCCGGCAGTCCCAGTAGGCCTCGTTGTGCCGGCAGCGAAAGCCCGGCCGCGCGAAGTTGCTGACTTCGTAGTGCTCGAAGCCGGCGGCCTCGAGCCGGTCGATCGCCGTCTCGAACATCGCCCGCTCGAGCGACTCTTCCGCGGGCACGAGGTCGCCCCGCCGCCGGGCCGATTCGAACGCCGTGCCCTGCTCCCACGTGAGGCAGTAGACCGACACATGCTGCACATCGAGCCGAGCCGCCGCAGCCAGATCGGCCTCCACGCCAGCGAGCGTCTGGCCCGGCGCGGCCGTCATCAGGTCGAGGCTCACGACAAGCCCGGCGTCGTGCAGCAGCGAGACAGCCCGCCGCACGTCGTCGGGCCCATGATCGCGGTCGAGCGCCCGGAGCGTGGCCGCGTCGAGTGACTGCCCCCCGAGGCTGACTCGCGTGATGCCAAGATCTCGGCACGCGGCAACGAAACCGCCAGTCACATCGAGCGGATTCGCCTCGACCGTCACCTCGGCACCAGCGGCAGGCGCGAGCCGCTCGCGCAAAAGCCCAAACAGCCGCCGCAGACCGTCGGGCCCGAGATGCGACGGCGTGCCGCCGCCGAAGTACAACGTGTCGAGCTCCAGACACGCCGAAGCAGACGTCGCGCCGGGCACAGGCGCGATTCGTTCGATTTCGATCGCGAGCGCCGCGAGATAGCGCTCAATCAGATCGTCACGCCCCGCCACGAGCGTGAAATCGCAATAGCCGCAGCGATGGCGGCAGAACGGCACGTGGACGTAGGCATGGCGGGGAGGATCGCTCATCTCGAATGTCACCATAGATGCGGGAAGCCCTCATCGCAGGAAGCCCGAGGCGTGAGCCGAAGGGAGTGCGGACTACGGCATCCTCTCGGCTTACGCCTCGGGCTTCCAGAGTAGGCATCCTCTCGGCTTACGCCTCGGGCTTCCTGATCATCAAAAACGGGAGGCGAGGGGTTGCCCCTGCCATTGAGCCGGCGTAGCTGACCAGCGCAGCCA
>JBMLMS010000194.1:0-2335 GCA_049243925.1 Pirellulales bacterium | reverse complement strand
CCGGAATCTGCTCACCGACGAGGTGCTCACCGAGTCGTCGGGCGCCACGATCGACGTCGATTCGGCAGCCGATGCCGGTGGCTGGCAGCCGGCGTTCGTGCGGATCTCCGAACTGGGCGACCAATTGTTTGTGATCGCCAGCGACGGCACCTGCCGCCGCTACGGCATTCGGACGGTCGAGGCGCCAACGCTCATGGAGTCGCTCGATCTCGTCCCGGGCGCGGCGCGGGTGACCGCCGTCGTGCGGCTCTTTGGCGGCACCGCACTCGCCGTGGGAGATTCCGCCGGCGTCGTGCGTATTTATTTTGCCACCCGGGCCGACGGCGCGGAAGCCGAAGACGGCCTGCAGCTGGTCGCGGCGCGGATGTTTCCGGCGGCAGCTGGCGAAGCAGGCGTGACGGCCCTGGCTGCATCGCCGAGATCGCGGCTGCTCGCGGTCGCCGATTCGAAAGGCGGGGTGCGGCTCTTGCAGACGACGGCCGGGAAGGTGGTGTTCGAGGCCCGGCAGCCGGCCGGGCAGCCGCGGGCCGCGATCGATCGCCTGGCCATCGCCCCTCGAGACGACGTCCTGCTGGCGGCGGACGCCGGCGGGGTGGCGTCGTGGGCCTTCGATGCCGGGTATCCCGAGGTGTCGATCGCGTCGCTCTTCGGCCGCGTGTGGTACGAGAACTACCCCCGGCCCGTCCACGCCTGGGAGACGACCGGCCACGAGGCGTTTGAGTCGAAGTTTGGCCTCGTGCCGCTGATCTTCGGCACGATCAAGGCCACGCTCTATTCGATGCTCTTCGCCACGCCGATCGCGCTTTTGGCGGCGATCTACTCCAGCCAGTTCATGCACCCGCGCTGGAAGGCGCGGATCAAGCCGCTCATCGAGATGATGGCGAGCCTGCCGAGTGTGGTGCTCGGTTTCGTGGCGGGCCTCGTGCTCGCGCCGCTCCTCGAGCCCGCCGCGATGACGCTCATCACCGGGGTGTTCATGGTGCCGCTCGCGCTCTTGGCCGGGGCTCATCTCTGGCAACTGCTGCCCTCTGGCTGGCGGAGTTCGCTGGCCGGCTGGCGGTTCGCGGCGATCGCGCTCGTGGCCCTGCCCGGGGGCGTGCTCGCCGCGCGGCAGGTGGCACCGCTCATGGAGGCACTGCTCTTTCAAGGCAATTTTCGGGCCTGGCTCGACGGCCGGGGTGGGAGCGGCTTCGGCGGCTGGGTGATGGCGCTCCTGCCGCTCTCGGGCGTAGCCGCAGCGCTTGGAACGGCGCAGTTCGTGCGGCCCTGGCTCCGTCGCCAGAGCCGTTCTTGGTCGCAGCGACACGCGGCGTTGGCATCGCTTGCGACGTTCGTCCTCGGCGTGGCCTTGGCGGTGATGATCGCGATCGCGGCAGCCATGTTTCTCGACGGGCTGCGGCTCGACGCGCGGGGCGGACTGTTCGGCACCTACGTGCAACGCAACGCCCTCGTCGTGGCCATCGGAATGAGCTTCGCGATCATCCCGCTCGTGTTCACGATCGCCGACGACGCGCTGTCGAGCGTGCCGGATCACCTGCGGAGCGCGTCGCTCGGGGCGGGGGCCACGCCCTGGCAGACGGCCGTGCGGGTGATCGTGCCGGCGGCGGCGAGCGGCCTGTTCTCCGCGGTCATGATCGGGCTCGGGCGTGCCGTTGGTGAAACCATGATCGTGCTCATGGCGGCCGGCAACACGCCCCTCATGGACTGGAATCTGTTCAACGGATTCCAGACGCTGTCGGCTGCGATCGCCACCGAGCTGCCCGAGGCGGCGCGGGGCAGCGGCCATTACCGCGTGCTGTTCCTGGCGGCGCTGGTTCTGTTCGGGATGACGTTCGTCGTGAACACCGCGGCCGAGGTCGTGCGGCAGAGGTTTCGGAGGCGGGCGCATGAACTCTGAGCAGGGCCGCCCGCCACGACGCTTGCGTTCGGCCCACTCGAGCCTCGCCGCCCATGGCGAGCCGCTGGTGTGGCTCACGGGCGGCGCGCTGGCGCTCGCCATCGCGATGATCTCCGGGCTGCTCGCCTTCATCGCCATCCGCGGGGCGGCCACCTTCTGGCCCGTGCCACTCGTGGAGCTCGAACTCGCCGACGGGCGGCGGGCGCTCGGAGAGGTGACCGGCCGAGAGCGGGTGGCCGCGGTGGACGGCCGCGAAGCCTTCGGCCGCACGCTGCTGAAGACCGCGACGTTCGAGGTCACGGGCAACCATTACGAGTGGTTCGATGATCCCCGAGTGGCCCGCAGCGTGCAGCCGGAGTGGGCCACGGCCGTCGAGCGGCTCGAAGGAGGGCGGTTTCACGGCCTGCCGGTGCGGCTCGTGCGTGGCGATCAGACCGT
>JBMLMS010000193.1:0-1893 GCA_049243925.1 Pirellulales bacterium | reverse complement strand
ACGGCCGTCGCCGACACCGTGATCATCGAGCCGGCGAGGAAGCAGAAGAGCAGGCCGTTGGCGAGGTTGTAGAGCGTCACGAGCCCCCGGCCGGCGATCTTCTCCATCTTGTAGTAGAGGGTGATCCGCTCGCTGCAGGCGATCGTCGCAGTGAGATACCGCCACGTGAGCACGGCGAGCAGGTTCCCGATGAGGAGGCCGAAGATCAGGCTCACCGCGTCGGCGCCCCACGCCACGAACAAGGGTCCGATCATGAATTCCGTGCCGGCCGTATGCTCGCCGGCATACATCCCCCAGAAGGCGCTCGGCCCCTTGAGGGCGGAGTCGGGCACCCGCTCGCGCTCGTATTCACTCGCAGCCCGCGAGGTGGTCGTGTCGATGTCGTCGAGGGCGGCTGTTGCACTCATGTCCGTTTCCCCGTCACGTTGCGTTCATACGCTTTCACGTCGTCGAGCCACGCCGCCCCCACGGGCACGCCGTGCGACGCACAGTAGAAATCCCACACGGCGTTCCAGGGAAGAGCCTTCGCCTCTTCCTGGAGCGCGAGCCGGGCCGTGAAGTCGCCCGCCGCCTCCGCCTCGCGAATCCGGCACGGCTCGAGCAGGCCGACGAGCAGTGCCTTGAGCAGGTTGCGCGTGCCGATCGCCCAGGCGGCGATGCGGTTGATGCTGGCGTCGAAGTAGTCGAGGCCGATGTGCACCCGCTCGGGCTCGCCCGTGGCCACGATCTCCCGGGCGATCGCCAGGAGATCGTCGCCGAGCGTCACGACGTGGTCGGAATCCCAGCGCACGCCGCGGCTCACGTGGAGCAGGATCTCGGGCAGGTAGAGGAGCACGCTCGAGATCTTGTCGCTGATCGTCTCGGTGGGATGGAAGTGGCCGGAATCGAGGCAGAGCAGCTTCTTCCGCGTGATGCAGTAGCCGAGATAAAACTCCGCCGACCCCACCGTGCAGCTCTCGGTGCCGATGCCGAACAGTTTCGGCTCCACGGCGTCAAGCACATGCTCGGGCGGGAGCGGCGTCTTGAACACCTCGTCGAGCGACTCGGCCAGTCGCTTGCGGGGGGCCATCCGGTCGGCGGGTGTGTCTTTGAAGCCGTCGGGCACCCAGACGTTCGTCACGCACGGTGTGCCCAGGGCCTTCCCCATCGCAGCGCCGATCTCGCGGCTCCGTCGGCAGTGCTCGATCCAGAAGTTCCGGACGCCCTTGTCAGCGTGCGAGAGCGTGAAGCCTTCGGCAGCCTTGGGATGCGCGAAGCAGGTGGGATTGAAATCGAGGCCGATCTTCTGGCCCGCGGCCCAGTCGATCCAGCATTTGAAGTGCGCCGGCTCGATCGCGTCACGGTCCACCTTCTTGCCGCCAAACTCCCCGTAGAAGGCGTGCAGGTTCACCCGGTGCCGGCCCGGGATGAGCGAGAGGGCCTTGGCGAGGTCGGCCCGCAGTTCGTCGGGCGTGCGGGCGCGGCCGGGATAGTTGCCCGTCACTGCCAGGCCGCCGCCGAGCGACCCGCCGTCGTGCTCGAAGCCGCCCACGTCGTCTCCCTGCCAGCAGTGGAGCGAGACGGGAATCTTCGCGAGCGCCTCGAGCGCCGCGGCCGTGTTCACCCCGAGCGCGTCGTACTGGTCTTGGGCGAGCCGGTACGCGTCTTCAATCGATTTCTTCATGCTTCTCGACACAGCCTCTTATAGCACGACTATAGCACGACGCTTCTCCGGGCGGCCCGTGCCACCCTCCAGGTGTTTCAAGTGTCGTTTCGCACGGCGGCGGCGCCTACCGGTGCAGACGACCAAAAAATCCGCACATCGCGACAGACTGGGCATCCTCTCGGCGCACGCCTCGGGCTGACCCGAACCCCCGGGGGCGCTCATTCCCCGGAAGCCCCCGGGGTGGTCCC
>JBMLMS010000192.1:8176-15511 GCA_049243925.1 Pirellulales bacterium | reverse complement strand
CGTATGTGACCAGCGCAGGCATGGATGCCGGAGCGCAGGCACATCCGAGTGAGTGGAGGGCTGGAGGCCCGTAGCGAACGTCCGGCGAGACGGTATGGGGTAGCCCCGAGCCGGATTGGGCGAGTTCCGGCATGACAGGCTGAAGCCTGTCCTACAGCAGCAAGCGAGACGCGTGCCCCACAGGACGGCAATCGCTGTGCCGAACAGGATTTCGGCTCGGGCCGCCGTCACTCGGCGATCTTTCTGGCGTACAACTGATACACCGGCTTGCCGGCGACGATGCGCATCGCGTGCCAGTGCACGTTGAGAAATGCATCGATCGCCGGCTTCGGAGTGCGCAGGATGTCATCGGACCGGTCCGTATCTCTCGCCCAGAGGTAGTCGTCGAAGATCATCAGTCCGCCGACACGCAGCAACCGGAAGGCGAGCACCGCGTCGGCGAGCACGTCGGGGGCGCCGTGGCCGCCATCGACGTAGACCATGTCGAAGGCCCCGAACTTCCCGTCCACCAGGAGCTTCGAAAGGCCAACGATCGACGGCCCCTTGAATTTGCGGACCGTGACGGGATGGATCGCTCTCTTGACGGCACGCGCGATGTTTCGATCGAACCGCTGCTCGACGCCATCTATTTCTGCGGGCGTCTGGTATCCCGGCCACTGCCCCCGCCCGTGGCCCCAGCGATCGATGCACACGAGTTCGATGCCCGCGTCGGCCATGGTCGGCAGCGTGTCGATCATCCAGCACGCCGACCGCCCCTCGAACGAGCCGATTTCGAGAATCACGCGGGGCTTCACGTCCCGGGTGAGCGTGCGCCACGTCGGCTCATTGTGCGTGAACCAGTCGCTCGTGAACTCGTAGCCAGCGTCTGGAATGGGTGGATCTGCCACGGCATCTCGCTCCGCTCAGGCCACGTGACAGTGGGCAAGAATTTCCGCGGCGGTCGCCACGTAGCCGGTGTAGAACGGGCCGAATTCGGCATACCGGGCACTCGCCTCGTCGAATCGCATCTTGTAGACGATCTCCTTGAGGAAGTCGGGCCGCCGGGCCCAGAGCGTGACGCCCCATTCCCAGTCGTCGAGCCCGACACTCACGGTGATGAGCTGCGTGACCCGGCCGCCGAACGACATGCCCGTGCGACCGTGCTCGGCCATCAGCCGGCTCCGCTCCTCGAAGGGCAGCGCGAACCAGTTTTCCCCCACCTTGCGTTTCTTGTTCATCGGATAGAAGCAGGCGTTCGGCCAGGGGGGCAGATCGGGCTCGATGCGGGCCCGGCGCATCGCATCCTCGCGGGCCGCATAGCCCTGCACCTTGGCCTGGTGGGAAGGGCTGTCGGCCACCTCCCCCTCCTCGACGAGTCGCTTGGCGTATTGTTCGACGGTCGGCACGTATTCACTGACCTCGGTAAGCCCCACGAACGAATAGGTGGGCACGAGCGCGGGCCCGAACGGGCCTGCCAGCAGCCGCTGGTGCACGCTCTCCACCGCAAGCGGCGAGGGATCCATCGCCACCACGCCGAAGTCGGCCTTGTGCCCCGGCACGATCCAGGCCTGGAGCCGGCGTGGGGCCCCCGGGCCGTCCGCGGCGAGGACTTCAGCGAAGTGACTCGCCCCCGCGGCCCGCGTGGCGGCGTCCATCCCGGCGAGCCGGCCGCGGTCGAAGGAATAAAACGAATGCGTCACGTGCCACCCCTTCGATGGCTCCAGCGACACCTCGGTGGATGGAGCGTCTGTTCCAGGGCGGGCGGGCTGCATGCGGTGGTCTCCCGGGGAATCGTGGCGTCCGCGGAGTCTACGCTGGCCGAAGTCGCATTCCCAGCGGCCCCGTGGCGGCGGCGGCTGTCCAACGGCGGCGCGTCCGCGATAAGATCAATGGGTCGGAGTGGCGCGTTCGATCATCCTTGCATTCGGGGAGTTGGGCCATGGGACAGGCAATCGTCGACCCGCAGGAATTGCGAAGATTCGCACAGCGGCTGCGGCACTTCAGCACCGAGGTGATGACGCAGATGCAGACGGTGCAACGGCAGCTCGCCGCCCTGGGCGGGAGCTGGCGAGACCAGGAACACCAGAAGTTTCAGGAGGAATTCGAGCAGCAGCTCAACACGTTCGGTCGCTTCGTGGAGTCGACCGGGGAATACGTGCCGTATCTCATCCGCAAGGCGGAGCGAGTCGAGGAGTACCAGCAGCAACGCTGATTCACGCTCGATGTCCACCCAGGCCGACGTCAAATCGCTCGATACCCTCGCCTTCGTGAAGGCGGCGCTCGCAGCCTACGCGCACGAGAGCAGCCAGGCTATCGACGAGGTCGAGCTGGAGGGCCGTAAGGCGGTGGACTACATCACGGTCGACCAGGCGGCCTACTGGAAGGCCGAGGTGCGCCGCTGCAACGACCTCGTGAACCAGGCGATCAAAGACCTCGAACACTGCCGGGCCTTCAAGAAGGTCGGTGACAACCAGCCCTCCTGCGCCGAGGAAAAGAAAAACCTCGAGAAGGCGCGGGCCAAGCTCACCAACGCCGAACAGAAGGCCGAGGCGGTGCGGCGCTGGACCCCGGTGGTGCTCCAGCAATATCGTGAGACCTGCGTGCGGCTCGTCCATTTTCGCGAGGTGGTCGACGTCGACTGCCCGCGGGCGATCGCCCGCGTGGAGCAGATGCTGAAGTCGCTCGAGGCCTACGGACAGGTGTCGGCGCCGCGGCCCGACACGGCGGCGGCCGGTGGCTCGGGGGCCGCCGCGGTGACCCGGCAGGCCGACGAGGCGGCGGCCCCGGCCGCCCCTCCGGCTCGAGAAGCCCGAGACGCCACCCCGGAGCAGACGCCATGAGGCACTTCGATCTCTCGAGTGGTGCCGCCAAGATGGCGCTCGCCCTCAAACAACTCGACATCAAGTGGGAATCGGCGAAGGAGAGCTGGAACGACTCCACGAGCAAGGCTTTTCACAAGGAGCACATCGACCCGCTCATGCCCGACGTGAAGCAGACGCTCGAGGCGGTGGGCCGGCTGGCCGAGGTGCTGGCCCGTGCCGCCCGCGACGTGAGCGACCGATTCGATGGCTGACGCACCCGACGTTTCCACGCCGACGAGCCCGTACGATCGCGACGTGCTGCGGTCACAGATGGAGACGCTCCGCCGTGAGGCTGCGGTGCGGGCGAAGCTCGAAAACGAGATCGTGGCCGAGCACGACGAGGCACGGGCCGCCACCGAAAAGTCGGCCCGGGAGAAACTCGCCGCCACCACGCAGAAGTACGCCCGTGACATCGAAGCGGCCAAGCGTGAATACGCCACCGTCCTGCAGCAGATCGCCGGGCAGGCCGCGGCCGAGCAGAAGAAGCTCGACGACCAGCGCAAGGCCTTCTCCGCCACGATCCTGCGCACGGCCGCCACGCAACAGAGCCAGCTCAAGGACGACGAACAATACGAAGACGCGTCGTTTCGCGAGATCTGCAAGGAGAAGCGCAAAGACCCCGTCCGCCTGTTCGCCAAGTCGGAGAAAGACCTGGGCCGGACGCTCGCGCACCTCGACGAGGCCGACCAGAAGACGTTGCAGGCGCTCGCCCGCTGGCGGATCGAGGCGCCCGCAGCTGCGGGCGACGAGCCTGCGGGAGAAGCAGCTTCAAGCGACCAGCCTCCGGCGGGCGCCGACGTGCTCACGCAGCTCGAGCACCTGCGAGCGGCGATCGGCGAGCAGGCACAGGCGATCCTCGGCTTGAGGTCGGCCCGCACGGCGTTTGCCGGTGGCACGCTGGGCGGGGCGATCGTGGTGCCGTTCATGCTCGGGCTCGCCGCCGGGGGTGCGGCGTTCCTGTTCCTGACGGGTGAGATGCCGTTTCGGATCGGTGTCGCCGCCGGCACCGCCGGGGCCGTCGCCGCGCTCGGCATCGGCGTGGCCCTGTGGCTCGTGGGCCGCCTGCGCCGCCAGGCCCGCGAGCAGGCTGTCGCCCTCCGCACGCGGCTCGCCGCCGACATCGCCCGGGCCCGCACCTGGCACGACGCTGCCGCCGCCTTCATCAAAACCCGCCGCGATGACCAGGCCCGGGCCCTCGAAGAGCGGTTCAAGCAGGAGCTGGCCGATCGCCAGGCGGCCCTGACTGCCAAGCTCGGCGACATCGCCGCCAAGAAAGACAAGCAGGCCGCCGATCTGGAAACAAAATACCGGGCGAAGGTCGACGAAATCGCCCACAAGCGTATGACCCACAAGGAAGCGGCCGACAAGAAGTATCCGCCCCGGCTGGCAGCGCTCGAGACCGCGTGCCGGGAGGATCTCGAGCGGCTCGAAGTGGCCCGCACCGAACGCCTCGCCGCCATCACCACCCGGCGCGACGAACGCTGGCGGCAGATGACCGACCGCTGGCGCGAGGCCCGCACGGCCACGGCGGCCGTGTATGACGCCGTCAACCAGATCGACTCGGCAGCCTTTCGCCCCTGGGACGAACTCGCCGACGAGGCGGTGCCCTTGCCCACGGAGACCCCGCCGGGGCTGCGGTTCGGCTCCCAGGCCCTGACGCTCGAGAAAATCCCGGGCGGAGTGTCGGCCCACCCCGAACTCAACGCCTTCGGCCCGATCGCCTGGGCCCAGCCGGCGCTCGTGCCGTTTCCGAAGCATGCGTCGCTCCTGGTCAAGACCACGGCCGATCAGAAAGAAACCGCCTCCGACATGATGCACGCGCTCATGCTCCGGATCGCCACCGGCATTCCGGCCGGGCAGAGCCGGTTCACGATCATCGATCCCTTGGGGCTCGGCAAGCAGTTCGCCGGCTTCATGCACCTCGCCGATTACGACGAACTGCTCGTCACCAACCGCATCTGGACGGAGCCGCAGCAGATCGAGCAGCGGCTCGCCGACATCACCGAGCAGATGGAGGTGGTGATTCAGAAATACCTCCGCAATGAATATTCCTCGATCGGTGATTACAACGCCATCGCCGAAGTGCCGGAGCCCTATCGGTTCGTCGTCGTCGCCAACTTTCCGGCGAACTTCACCGAAACGAGCGCCCGGCGGCTGGCGAGCATCGCCACCAGCGGCGCCCGCTGCGGGGTCTATCTCGTCGTGTCGATCGACACGAAGGCGCCGATGCCGGCAGATTTCAGCCTCGCGGAGCTCGAGAAGCACTCCACCACGCTCGTCCTCAAAGACGGCAGCTTCACCTGGACAGACCCCGAATTCTCGAAGTGGCCGCTCGCGCCGGAACGGGCGCCGTCCGACGAAGCGTGCACGCGGATCATCCAGCGCGTGGGCAAGGCCGCCAAGGCCGCCAAGCGGGTCGAGGTGCCCTTCGACCGCGTGGCACCGCCCGAGAACGAGTGGTGGACGAAGAGCACGGCGAGCGAGGTGCTCGCGCCGCTCGGCCCGGCGGGCGCCAAGAAGCTGCAGTATCTCAAGCTCGGCAAAGGCACGAGCCAGCACGCGCTCATCGCCGGCAAGACGGGCTCCGGCAAGTCGACGCTCATGCACGCGATGATCACGAGCCTCGCGTTGCAATACAGCCCCAACGAAATCCAGTTTTACCTGATCGACTTCAAGAAGGGCGTCGAGTTCAAGCTCTACGACCACTACAAGCTGCCGCATGCCCGCGTGATCGCGATCGAGAGCGAGCGCGAATTCGGCCTCTCGGTGCTCGAGCAGCTCGATCGCGAGCTGAAGCGCCGCGGCGACCTGTTTCGCGATCTGGCCGTGCAAGACGTGGCGGGATTCCGGGCCACCGGCCACCCCGATCCGATGCCCCGGCTGGTGCTGCTGATCGACGAGTTTCAGGAAATCTTCGTCGAAGACGACAAGCTCGCGCAGGAAGCCGCGCTGATCCTCGACCGGCTGGTGCGGCAGGGCCGTGCCTTCGGCATGCACGTGATCCTCGGCTCCCAGACGCTCGGCGGCTCCTACAGCCTGCCGCGGGCCACGATGGGGCAGATGGCCGTGCGGGTGGCGCTGCAGTGCAACGAGGCCGACTCGAGCCTGATCCTCTCCGAAGACAACACCGCCGCCCGGCTCCTCACCCGGCCCGGTGAGGCGATCTACAACGACGCCAACGGAATGGTGGCCGGCAACAGCCCGTTTCAGGTTGTGTTTTTGAACGACGAGCGGCGTGAGCGGTATCTCGGCGCGCTGCGGCAGCTCGCCGATCGGCGAACCGACATCCCGACCGTGCCCCGCATGGTGTTCGACGGCAACGAAGCCGCCGATCCGGCCGGCAATCCCCTGCTGAAAGAACTGCTCGCCTCGCACACTGTCCACGGCCGCGAACTCACGGCGCCGCTGGCCTGGCTGGGCGACGCGATCGCGATCAAGGATCCCACCGCTGCCATCTTCCGCCGTCAGGGTGGTGCCAACATGCTGATCGTCGGCCAGCGAGACGACCTGGCCACGGCACTCCTGGCGATGTCGATGGTGAGCCTGGCGGCAGGCCATGATCCGCACCCGGGCGGAGCGATGGGCCACCCCGGCCGGTTCGTGCTCTTCGAGCCCGCGATCGCCGAGGAGAAGCCCGAGATCCTGCTCGCCACGCTCACGAAGAGCCTGCCGCACGATGTCGACGTGGTGGGCCGGCTGGGCGTGGCCGACGCCATGGAACGGCTCGCGGCGGAGGTCAAACGCCGGGTCGACGGACAGATTCTCGACGGCGAAGCGGTGTTCGTGGTGATCCGCGATCTCGCCAGGTTTCGCGAGCTCCGCAAGGCCGACGACGGCTTCGGCTTTTCGTTCGGCTCCGAGAAAAAAGTCGGCCCCGCGCAAAACTTTCTCGACGTCCTTAAAGACGGCCCGACCGTCGGCATTCACACGCTGGTATGGTGTGACTCCCTCACGAACCTCATGCGCACCTTCGAGCGCGGCACGCTCAAGGAGTTCGAACTCCGCATCCTGTTCCAGATGAGCGGCTCCGACTCGAGCCAGCTCATCGACAACCCGCTCGCCAGCAAACTCGGCCCCCAGCGGGCCCTGTTCATCCACGAGGAGACGGGAACGTTCGAGAAGTTCCGCCCCTACGCTTTTCCGACCACCGAGTGGCTCGGCGAACTCTCGACCCGCCTGCGCGAGCGTCCTCAGGGCACGCCCGACGACCACGCCGTGGCCGCGACCGCAGCCCCTGCCTCCCCTGCTCCCGCAGCCCAACCCGTGGCAAGCGACAAGGAAGACACCTTCGACTTCGGCTTCAGCGGCTCCGAGGGCGAGTTCAACTTCACGAAGTTCCTCGACGACCCCCCGAAGCCCGATACCGACGCCGCCCCGCCCCCGGTGTAGGACAGGCTTGTAGGACAGGCTTCAGCCTGTCACCGCCTCCTAGGACAGGCTTGTAGGACAGGCTTCAGCCTGTCGCTGCCTTCGTGTTCACGTCATTCGAGCACGA
>JBMLMS010000192.1:0-8076 GCA_049243925.1 Pirellulales bacterium | reverse complement strand
TGTAGGACAGGCTTCAGCCTGTCGCTGCCTTCGTGTTCACGTCATTCGAGCACGAGCTTCTGCACCGCTTTGAAGTGTGGGTGCGAAGCGTCGCGGAGCCATTCGAAGAGGATCGCTTCGGTCGTGGTGAGAACCGCGCCGGCGGATTCGAGTCGGCGGAGCCCGATGTCGTGGTCGAGCGCATGCCGCGAGGCGACCGCGTCGGCCGCGATGACCACGCCCAGGCCGCGGCCGAGCAGGTCGAGCGCCGTCTGCGTGATGCAGACGTGCGTTTCGAGGCCGCAGAGGACGACTGCGTGGGGTCGCGGCGACGCGGCGACGAGCCCGGCAAAGGCGTCGCTGCCACAGCAACTGAAGGCCGTTTTCGTCACTGCGGGCGGCACGAGGCTGGCGAGCTCGGGCGGCGTGGGGCCGAGGCCCTTGGGGTATTGCTCCGTGAGCACGGTGCGGATGTCGAGCAGGCGGGAGGCACGAGCGAGGCGGAGAGCCCGCGTGAGCACGGCGGGGGCGGCCGGAATGGCCGTGATCAGCCGCTCTTGGATGTCGACGAATGCGACGAGCGTGGTGGCCGGGTCGAGACGCATGACGGAAGAGTGTAGCCAAAACGCCTCTGGAGCGGAGCGTCGGGTCGGCGGTACGATTCCCTCCATGTCGCATGCTTCGTTTCCTGTCGCAACCAGACGCCTCGATGCACAGCGTTTGCTCGTGAGCGACATCGTGCGGCTCTCGCAACGCATCCCGATCTTTCCGGTCGAGCGCGTGATGCACCTGGCGGCGGTCGAGGAGGCACGGCGGCGGTGTGCCATTCGTATCGGCTGGGCCGCGGTGTTCTTGAAGGCCTATGCACTCGTGGCCCGCGACCGGCCGGCGCTGCGGAGCTGGGTGGCGGCGCCGCGGGTGCCCGTGCTGGGCCGGCTCCGCTGGGCCACGAGCCCGGTGAGCGTGGCTTCACTGGCACTCAGTCGGCCGCGGGGTGAGGAGACGCCGGCCGCCGATCGGGCGCTCGACCCCGATGCGATCTGGTTTGCCCGGATTCGCGCCCCCGACGAGATGCCCCTGCCCGACCTGCAAGCCGAGATCACCCGCTGCATGACCGCCCCGCTCGACGAGATCTTCAAGCGCCAGCTCGAACTGCGGATGGTGCCACGGCTCCTGCGTCGCCTCGTGCTGCGGTGGAACCTGCGGTCGGCTGCGGCGAAGCGGGCGCTCCGCATCGGCACATTCAGCCTGTCGACGCTCGCGGGCGAGGGCTGCTCGAATCGTGGCCACCCCACGTTCCTGACATCGAGCCTCTCCTACGACCCGCTCGACGAGGCGGGCCGGATGCGGGTGACGCTCCTCGCCGATCACCGGCTTCTCGACGGCGTGCCGGCGGCCCGAGCGCTCGCGGCACTCGAGCACACGCTGAGCGGAAAGATCGTCCACGAGCTCGTCACGCTCACCGACAGGCCTCGATCGCCTGCATGAGCGGGGCGTAGGCCGGCGAGTGCGGTGCAAACCACAGCGTGCGGCCCGTCTCGGAATCGATCGTGATCTTCACATCGAGCCGGTCGGCCGGGAGCAGGCTCTCGATCCGGCCCGGCCATTCGACGAACACACGGCAGCCCCGGCCCGCCGCGCCGCCGATCGCATCTTCCCAGCCCGTCTCGCGGAGCTCATCGGCCGCCGACAGCCGGTAGAAATCGGCGTGCACGATCCGGCCCTGCGGGCCCTCGTGAACGTGGATCAGGCCGAACGTCGGGCTCACGACGTCGGTCGGGTCGATGCCCGCTGCGGCGGCGATGGCCTTCACGAAGGTGGTCTTGCCGGCGCCCAAGTCGCCGGCGAGGGCGATGAACGCCCGAGACGGCAGCGCCTCCACCACCACCGCCGCGAGGCGGGCGAGAGCCGCCTCGTCGGCCACGTGCACCGCGGCGGTGGCCCGGGGATCAGGCGTCGAATGCATGGATGTATCCCCGCGGTTCGAGCGGGCTGCGGACGCCGTCGGCCGCCTCTGCCACGAGGCCGGTTCCTGCCACGACCGTGCCGATCACCGTGATCGGCAAATCGAGCGGCGCCGTGCCGGCGGCCGCCACGAGCGCCCGCGCCGCCTCGGGAGGCATGGCCAGAATGAGCTCGAAATCTTCGCCGTCGCCGAGCGCATGCTCGAGCGCCGTGCCGCCGTCGCGGGCCGCGCGTCGCAGGGCGTCGGCATGGATCGGCACGTCGGCGAGTCGCACCACGCCGCAGGTGCCGCTCGCGGCCATCATCCGCGCGAGGTCGAGCGAGAGGCCGTCGCTGCAATCGATCGCGGCATGCACCGCGAAATGCCCGGCGATGAAGAGCGCCTCGCGGACGCGTGGCGCGACGGCCAGATGCCTGCCCAGCAGGCTGCCCCCGAAGCCGCCGGTGACGACGAGCACGTCGCCGGCTCGCGCCCCGTCGCGCCGCCAGGCCGCTCCGGGCCGCACGCTGCCGATGGCTGTCGTGCTGATCACGAGCGGGCCGTCCCAGGCGTTCGTGTCGCCGCCCGCGAGCGTCACGCCGTACTCGGCGGCCAGGGCTTCGATGCCCACCTCGATCTCGCGGCCCAGCGTGTCGCCACCGTGCCGCGGAAGCGCCACCGCCACGACGGCGGCCTCGGGCCGGGCTCCCATCGCGGCCAGATCACTCAGGCTCACCGCGAGCGCCTTGTGGCCGATGGCGCGGGCCGAGCAGTCGGGCCCGAGGATGAAGTCGGTGCCCTCCATGAGCATGTCGACCGTCACCACCGTGCGGCGGAGGGCCGGCGGGCGGAGTACGGCCGCATCGTCGCCCGGAGGCACCTCGAGCCGCTGGTCGGCCGGAAGGCGTGACAGGAGCCAGGCGATGAATTCAGTTTCCATCGGCCAGGCCTCACGGTTCCCGCGGTCGGCGGCCGACGCGGACCGACAGCGTGAGCGATTCGGAGCCCCGTGTGAGGTCGAGCGGCACTTCGGTGCCCACCGGCGCGCGGGTCAACAGGAGCACGAGGGCGGCAGGATCGCGAATCGCGATCCCGTCGAACGCGGTGACGACGTCGCCGGGCGCGATGCCCGCGAGCGCGGCGGGCGACCGCGGTTCGACCGCCGCCACGACGGCGCTCGATCCACCGGGCAGGGCCGGGGCTCTGGCCTGCAGCGCCAGCCCGAGATAGCCCCGCTCCACGTGCCCCGTGCGCAGGATCTCATCGGTGACGCGCCGGGCGGTGTTGCTCGGAATCGCGAACCCAATGCCGGAATAGTCTTTCCCCACGATCGCAGTCGTGATTCCCATCACGTGCCCGTGCACGTCGACGAGAGGGCCGCCCGAGTTGCCCGGATTGATCGCGGCATCGGTCTGGAGGAATTCCTGCAGCGGATTCTCGAGCACGCCGCGCCGTCCGACGGCGCTCACGATGCCGTAGGTGAGCGTCCGGTCGAGGCCGAACGGATTGCCGATCGCCCACACCATTTCACCGACCTGCATCGAGTCGCTGTCGCCCCACTCGGCCTTCGGCAGGTCGGTGGCATCGATCTTGAGCACGGCGATGTCGGTGGCCGCGTCGGCGCCGACGAGATCGGCCGTGAAGCGGCGGCCGTCGGCGAGCGCGACGTCGATCTCGTCGCTGCGGGCCACGACGTGGTAGTTGGTGATCAGTGTGCCGTCGCTCGTGATGAGCACGCCGGAGCCGACCGACTCGTCGCTCGCGCCTTGCGGAGCCGAGCCCGCCAGGGCGGCGATTTCATCGGCCAGCGTCACCACCCGCCGCTTCGACGTCACGTTCACCACCGCCGGCCCGATCACGCGGGCCAGCGTCGTGAACAATTTGCCCACCGGAGCGAGCTCGGCCCCGATCGCCGCGTCGCGAATCGCAGCGAGCTCGGCCCGCGTGCGGGCATACTGGATGCGGGCCACGAACGAAGGCCAGGCAATCATCCCGACGAGCACCGCGAGGCCGAGCGACAGGATGAGCGTGCGACGGGAGGCGGCTGACATCGTCGGCATGGCGATCACGGGGAGGCGGACACGCCCAATTGTACGGTCTTGCGGACGAGATCGATCGCCGTCTTCGCAGCCCGCGACATTCTGACCGTTCCGGCTCCCCCGAGACGGTGCTCGACGAGCTGCACGCCCTCCGGCCCGACGAGCCCGATCTCGATCAATTCGACGCCGTCGATCGCTCGGATCGGGCCGACGCCGAGCCCATGCGTGGCGCCCGCCTCCTGCCGGACCCGCTCGGCGAGCGGCAAGGCCGCCGCGGCGTCGGACTCGGGAAGCACGAGACCACGGCGCAGGCCGGCACGGTGCCCGCGGGCCTCCGCCGAGGCGAACAACGCGGCGATCTGGCCGCACGTGGCGATTTCAGCCGTCGCCAGGGTCGAGCCGGCCCGGGCGATCGCCGCCAGCGCGGCATCTTCGATCTCATCGTCTTCGACGCCGTAGACAAGGTCGCCAAGGGCGGCGCGAATGAGTGCCTCGGTCGGTGCGATCTTCGCCAGGCAAGCCGCTTCGTCCGCCCCCCGCGCCACGATCCGCAGCGTGATGGTGGCCTCATGGGCCGTGATGCCTACGAGCGGATCGCGGCCCCGGCGAATCAGGTCGGGAAGCATCGCCTCGATCGCGCTTTCGCCGGCACCGAAGCACTTGATGCGCCGGAACCGGATCGTGGCCGCATCGGGCCGGCCGGCCACGAGCGCGGGAAGCACCGTGGCGGCCCACATCGTCTTCATCTCGGCCGGCACGCCCGGCAGGGCGAAGACGCGGCTGGTGCCGCCCGCTCGGCGCGGAATCTCGATGTCGATGCCGGGGGCCGTGCCCTCGGGATTGGGAATCACGCGGCTGGTGCGGGGAAACATCGCCTGCCTGCGGTTGCTTTCCGGCATCGGCGCGGCCCGCTTGGCGAACCGTGCCTCCACGGCGGCGAGCGCCCGCGGACACAGCTCCAGCGGCTCATTGGCCACGGCCGCGAGCACGTCGCGCGTGAGATCATCGGCCGTCGGGCCGAGGCCGCCCGTGACGACCACGAGCTCGGCCCGCTCCACGGCCGTGCGAAACACCACGACGCCGTCGTCGAGCGAATCGGTGGTGGTGGTGTGAAAAGCCGTCTCGATTCCGAGCACGGCCAGTTCACGAGAGATCCACTGGCTGTTCGTATCGAGCCGCTGGCCCGTCGTCAGCTCGTCACCGATCGCGATCACTTCCGCTCGCATGCGCGATCCTCCCATCCTGGAAAGCCCACAGCCTACCCAATCCCGTGGCACCAGCTTGCGACTGGTCGGTTTGGCGCCTCCAGCCAACAATAGAGGGATGAAACTTGGACTGCTCGGGATCGACGACCAGGTGCGCGAAGTGTTGGCGGCGGCCGTCGCGCGGGGCGACGAGGTCGTGCTGGCCTGCGACCTCCCCGACGGCGTGGCCCCGGGAGACGGCGGCGTTCCCGCAACGGCGCAGCGCGGGCCGTGGGAAGCGTTGATGGATGCCCGGGCCTGCGAAGCCGTGCTCGTGGGGCGGGACCAGTGGAACGAGACGCGGGCGGAGGCCGTGCGAAAGCTCGTGCAGGCGGGAAGAACCCTCGTGCTCTCGCAGCCACTCGAGCTCTCCATGCTCTGGGCATACGAGCTCGACATGATTCGTAAGGATTCGGGGGCGCGGCTCGTGCCGATCCTGCCCGACCGGTTGCACCCGCTCGTGGCCCGGCTGCGGCATGCGATCGAGGCGGGGCTCGGCGGAGGCCCACTCGGCACCATCGAAGCGATCGAACTGACCCGGCGGCTGACCGAGCGATCGCGCGACACCGTGCTCCGAAGCCTTGCCCGCGACGCCGACCTCGTGCGGACGCTGGTGGGAGAACCCGAGCGGCTATCGACGCTCTGTGGGGCGGGGCCCGACACGGGCTGGGCCACCCTTGCCGTGGGGCTCACGGGCGTCGCGGCCGTGCCGGTGCGTTGGCAGGTCGCCCGTGGCACTCCCGAGGGACTCACCATCACGGTGGTCGGCTCCGCCGGCAGCCAGACCGTCGACCTGCCCGCCGCGCCCGACGGCGAAGGCTCGTGGTCGACGCCGACGGGCGTTGAGCGAACGCAATTCGATCGCGGGGCGGCGATCCTCGGCGTGCTCGATGGCACCGGCGTTGCGAATGATGGGATCAGGCCGGCCGGATGGGACGACGCGGCTCGGGCGATCGAGTTGGCCGAGAGCGTGCCCCGAAGCCTGGCGAGAGGTCGGGCCATCGACCTTCACCAAGAAGAGTTTTCCGAACTCGGCACCTTTAAGGGCACGATGGCATCGCTGGGCTGCGGGCTCGTGCTCGTGGCACTGCTCGTGTTGCTCATCGCCACGCTCGTGGGCGGAATCGCCCGCGAAGCGGGCTGGGAACTCGGCGAACGCATCGCCGGGATCTGGCCGCTCGCCGTGCTCACGGTGCTGGGCCTGTTTTTGACGCTCCAATTGCTCCCGCTGCTCATCGCCCCGACGGCCGGCTCGAAGGCCGGGCCGGTGCCACCGACGCCCGGCTCCGAGCGTGAGAAAATCCCCGACTGACGGCACGACTTCACGCGTTTTCATGCACGCCCCCCTCAGTGTGGGAGTCTGACGGCCGCGGCTGGGAAGTTGTATCGGGCCCACAGCGTGCGGTGAATCACGGGGCCGGCCCGTCCGATTCAACCCTGGGTGGGCGGCACCGCACGGATGCGAGGCCGGCCTGCGACGGCCATGCCTCCTGGCCGGGCCTTGCCAGGGTGGGAGCAGGATTTGCCTCATGCGGTGTACGCGGATCATCTCTCTGATCGTGGCCGGTGTGTGCGCGGCCGCGATGATCCGCCCGGCGACCGCCTCGGAGTCGCGTCGCACGGCGATCGTGCGGGCCATCGAGACCAGCCGCGACTCGGTCGTGAACATTCACGGCCAGAAGCTCGTCGCGGCGAACGACGACACCAGCGGCGAGCAGCGCCGCGTCAATGGCATGGGCACCGGCGTGGTGATCGACCCGCGGGGCTATGTCGTCACCAACTACCACGTGGTGGAGGGCGTGCGCCGGATCGAGGTCACGCTCGCCTCGGGCAAGACGGTGTCGGCCACGCTCGTGTCGCACGATCCGCGCACCGACCTCGCGGTGATCAAGGTCGCAGCCGACGGGCCGCTGCCGGTGATCACCATCGGCACGTCGAGCGATCTCATGATCGGCGAGACGGTGCTGGCTCTCGGCAATGCCTTCGGCTACGAACACACCGTCACCCGCGGCATCATCTCGGCCCTCCATCGCGACGTCGAGGTGAGCCGAACCCAGCGCTATGACGACCTCATCCAGACCGACGCGAGCATCAACCCGGGTAACTCTGGCGGTCCGCTGCTCAACATCAACGGCGAGATGATCGGCATCAACGTCGCGGTGCGGGCCGGCGCGCAGGGCATCGGCTTTGCAATCCCGATCGACAAGGCGCTGTGCATCGTGACGGAGCTGCTCTCGGTGGAGCGGGTCGATCGCACGTGGCATGGCATCGTGTGCAAGGGGTGCAGCCAGAAGGGCGTGGTCGTGGAGGTCGTGCACGACGAGAGCCCGGCAGACACGATCGGCATGCGGGCGGGCGACGTGATCACGCGGATCTGCGATCTGCCCGTCACGAGCCAACTCGACCTCGAGCGGGCCCTGCTCGGCCGCAAGGCGGGCGACAGCGTGCCGGTCACCATCCTCCGCGCCGGTGCTGAGGAGCGGCTGGAGCTGCCGCTGGCCGCCGTCCGCGAGCAGGTGCTGAGCGTCGAGGAGCGGTGCTGGCTCGAGCTCGGCCTACGCGTGGAGTCTGTGCCGTCGGTAAAGGTGCAGAAGCTCCAGTCGCGGTATCGCGGCGGCCTGATCGTGCAGGAGGTGCGGAGCGACGGGCCGGCGGCCGACCAGGGAATTCGTGTGGGCGACATCCTCGTGGGGCTTCACGTCTGGGAGACGATCACGAGCGACAACGTGGCCTACGTGCTCGACAAGGCCCGGGAAGACAATCTCGGCCCAATCAAGTTCTACGTGCTCCGCGGCCGGGAAACCCTCTTCGGCCATCTCACGGGCGACACGCTCCGGCGCTAACTGCCCGTGGAACAAGCGTGCCGCAG
>JBMLMS010000191.1:0-2173 GCA_049243925.1 Pirellulales bacterium | reverse complement strand
CGAGGAACGGCACGCGGATTTCGAGCGAGTGGGCCATGCTGTTGGTGTCGGAATCACGCAGGAGCGTGTTGCCCATGTAGAGGAAGCACTCGGCCTGCGACATGGCGCGAAATGGGTCGCGGCCGGCGTCGCTGAACGGGTCGAAGGCCGCGGGGGGAAGAAACTGGCTCGTGAGCCCGAGCGACCGCGGAGCAAACCCGAGGCTGCGGAGATCACCATCGCTTGTGAGCCGGCGAAACTGGCTGGCCAATTCGAGCGCCGTCGTGCCCCCCGACACGAGGTCGATCGCCTTCGCCCGCTTGCCGGCGGGCAGCGGTGCGAAAGCGATCTTGGCAGCCGCGCGCCGCAGGCTGGCCGGCACGAATCCGAGCGGCCGCAGCAGCCGCTCCGTCTTCGCCGCCCGCGCGAAGCTCGGATACCCGCCGAACAACTCGTCGGCCCCGAGGCCCGAGAGCGCGACCGTGGCTCCTGCGTCTTTCACGACGCCGCTCACGACGTATGTATTCAGGCCGTCAATGCTCGGCCGGTCGGCCGCACGCAGCCATTCCTGCCACTGGAGCATGATCCAGGCGTCGTCGAGAATGGTCTGCTGGTGCTGGGTGCCGAGGCCGCGGGCCGTGGCGGCGGCGTCGGTGAGCTCGTCTTGGCCGCCGGCACTCTCGTAGCCGACGGAAAACGTGTTCACGGGCGACTTGTGGTTTCGAGCCAGCGCGGCGAGCGCGGCCGAATCGATGCCGCCCGAGAGAAATACGCCCAGCGGCACGTCGGAAATGCACTGATCCCGCACGGCGGCGTTGAGCTGCATCTGCACCGTGCGCACGGCCTTCTTCTCATCGGCGTCGGCCCCCTCGGCAGGGAACGACCAGAATCGCCGGCTGCGCGGGGCGTGGGCGGCGGCGTCGCTGCCGATCCATTCACAGGAGCCGGCTGGGAACGACTGGATTGCCCGGTGCACCGTGAGCGGATCTTGCGGGGCCCCGTAGGCCAGGAACGACGCGATGCCGGCTGGATCGAGATCGTCGGGCACGAGGCCCGAGGCGAGCACGGCCCGCACTTCGCTTGCAAACACAAACGCCCGCTGCGCCCGGGCCACATAGAGCGGCTTGATGCCGAAGGGATCGCGGGCGAGGAGCACGCGGCGGCTCTTCGCATGATAGAAGGCGAAGGCGAACATACCGTCGAGCTCGTCGAGCGCCTTCTCGCCCCAGGCCACGAGCGCGTGGAGCAAGACTTCGGTGTCGCCGGAGCTATGAACCGCGAAGCCGAGCCCCTCGAGCTTGGCCCGCAGCCAGCGGAAGTTGTAGATCTCGCCGTTGAAGATCAGGCAGTCGCCCGTGTCGGGATGGACCATCGGCTGATGGCCGGCGGGCGTGAGATCGAGAATCGCGAGCCGGCGAAACCCAAACCCGACGGTGCCCGTGGGCGGCCCGGCCGCATGCAGGCCCGCAACGATCGGAAACTCCTCATACCCCTCGTCGTCGGGCCCGCGGTGGACCATGGCGCGCATCATCGACCGCACCGCTGGCTCCACGAGCCTCGGATCGGCAGCCACGACCCCGGCGATTCCACACATGCTCGAGCCTCTGATTTAGTCGAGCATTATGGTACGGGGGCCCACGATTGACGCCACAATGTGAACTGGCGTATACTGCTGCTTGAATGGAGGTTCGTCATGACCGTTGACATGCTTCGCGACCTTGTGCTCCGGCGGCCGTTTGAGCCGTTCGTGATCAATCTCTCAAGCGGCGAGTCGCACGAGGTTCGCCACCCAGAGTGTCTGGCGATCGGGAAGACACGGGTTTACGTCTCCTACCCCGAGGACGACCGCCTCGTGATCTGCTCGATGCTTCACATCACGAGCACCGAAGCCCTGCAAGGCACGCAGTGAGGCGGCGTGATTCACCCGGAGTCGCAGGGCTTCCCACAATCCAACAAGCCCGGAGCGGAAGCGACGGGATTGGCCGTGAAAAACGCACATTTGCCAGAAATTTGACTTTCCGGCGGGCCGGAGCAGAATGAGGAGAGTTTCGGGGCTCGCGTGCGAACACGTCGCCCAAGCGGGGTTTTCAGGAAACGCTACTGACCGAGCGAACATCTCGACGGCTCTCGCCTGGCGGCGAATCGGCTGACGGTGTTTCGGCAGAGCGGATTTCCCTTCTTTTCCCCCGCCCTT
>JBMLMS010000190.1:0-1216 GCA_049243925.1 Pirellulales bacterium | reverse complement strand
TCGAGAACGTCTTCGCTCGTGAGCCTCTTGGCAACGTCGATCGCCAGGCACTCCCTATCCAGGAGGGCGGCTGGTCGGCCTCGAGCAACAGCCTCGCCGTGTTCCGGATCGATGTCGGCGCGACCGACTCCATCGCTCGCGCGGCCACCATCGTTCACGAGACGAACGTCGAGCGGAGCATGCGGATCGGCAACTTCGTCTACTCGATCGCCGCGGGCGACGTGCAGGTGCACTCGTTTGACGACCTCGGCACGCTCGTGGCCCGCGTGCCGCTGACCGGCTGGCCCGGGCAATTCGCTCCGCCAGGCACGATCGTGTCGCCCGCGTGATCGTCTTCCCGACCGGCAACCCGTGATCCGGCTATAGTCGAGACGATGACATCGCTCCTTTGCTGGATTTCCGGGTGGTTCATGCTGCTCATGGCTGCGAGCGCGGCCGCGGCCCCGCCGCTGCGCGTTGGCATGGAGCTTTCCTATCCGCCGTTCGAGATGACCGACCCGCAAGGCCGTCCCACGGGCGTGAGCGTGCGGCTCGCCGAGGCGCTCGGCAAGCATCTCGGCCGCGATGTCGTGATCGAGAACGTCGCCTTCGACGGCCTCATCCCGGCCCTCAAGACCGGCAAGATCGACTGCATCATCTCGTCGCTCACGGCCACCCCCGAGCGAGCCCGCGCCATCGCGTTCTCCGAGCCCTATCTGAAGACAGGGCTCGCCCTGCTCGTGGGCACGCAGTCACCCGTGCAGTCGGCCGCAGACCTCGACGCTCCCGGCCGCACCGTCGCCGTGAAGAAGGGTACGACCGGCCACCAGTATGCCGCCACTCTCAAGCAGGCCCGCGTGCTCGTGCTCGATAAGGAGAGCGCCGCCGTCATGGAGGTGGCGCAGGGCAAGGCCGACGCCTTCCTCTACGACTCGCTGTCAGTATTCCGCAACCAGCGACGCCACCCAGACACGACGCGGGCCATTCTTCGCCCCTTCCGCGAAGAGACCTGGGCCATCGGCCTCCGCCCCGGCGACGACGAGCTTCGCCGCCAGATCAACGGATTTCTCGATGCCTTCCGCGCCGCCGGCGGCTTCGAGCGCCTCGGCGACGAGTTCCTGCCCGAAGAAAAGCGGGCCTTTAAGGAACAGGGACTGCCGTTCTACTTTTGACACCTCATTGGGTAGGCACCGGCTCGGGGTTACCCCGTACCGTCTCGCCGGACGTTCGCCTCCGC
>JBMLMS010000189.1:0-3010 GCA_049243925.1 Pirellulales bacterium | reverse complement strand
GGCAGGGGCAACCCCTCGCCTTGTCTCTTAGGAAGCCCGAGGCGCGAGCCGAAGGAATGCTGGGTAGTAGTTTCGGCGGAGACGAACGTCCGGCGAGGCGGTACGGGGTGACCCAGAGCCGGCTTTCGCGGCGCAGGAACGACCAGCCGCCCGTCCTACGCGCCGCGGTGGCGCGCCACGAAGGCCGCGTAGTCCTTCGGGGTGTCGATGCCGCGGGCGGCGTGGTCGATCGCGCCGGCCACGATCGGAATTCCGGCCTCGATCACGCGCAGCTGCTCGAGGCTCTCGAGCGCGGCCAGCCGGGAATCAGCGAGATCATTCCACTCCTCGAGCACGCTGCGGCGGTAGGCGTAGAGCCCGACGTGCTGCCAATAGAGCGGCGGCTTCGCGGCGAGCAGTGAGTCGCTCCAGTCGCGGGCGGCCGGCACAGGGGCGCGGCTGAAATAGACCGCCCGCCAGGCGTCGGGCACCACCACGCCGATTGCATCGTCATCCGCCGGTTCGCCCCGCCAGGGCGTGAGCACGGCCTTCACGGCTGCGGGGTCGGCGAGATCGTCCTTGCCGCGGAGCGGCGTCACGAGCGTGGCCACGCCGGCCTCGGGGCAGCGGTCGAGCAGCTCGATCGCCCGGTCGATGGCGCTGGCTGCGAGTTCCGGCTCGTCGCCCTGCACGTTCACGATTACGCTCGCCTCCGGAATCCGGGGCAGTGCCTCGACGATCCGCGCCGTGCCGCTTGGAGCGTCGGGCGACGTCAGCACGGCCGCGCCGCCGAACGCCCGTACGGCCGCGGCGATCTCCTCGCTGTCGGTGGCCACGAGCACGTCCACCGCCCGTTTCGACGCTCTGGCCGCACGCCACGTGTGCTCGATGAGTGTCCGCCCCGTCTCTGCGAGCAGCATTTTGCGGGGGAGACGCTGGCTGGAGAGCCGGGCGGGGATGACGATGACGGCGGTTTGGGATGGGTTCACAGGGGCGCTCCCGGATAGACTGCGAAGGTCGGCAGAGGCTGCCGCTCTCGGAGGAATTCTCGCCATGTGCGGTATCGTGGGCTACGTCGGATTTCGGAGGGCCGCTGACCTCGTGGTCGAGGGACTGCGGCGGCTCGAGTATCGAGGCTATGATTCCGCCGGGCTCGCGGTGCTCGACGACGAGGGGCGGATCGATGTCCGCAAGGCGGCCGGCCGGCTCGCGCGGCTTGAATCGCTCGTGAGAGACCAGGTGCCCGAGGCCTCGATCGGCATCGGTCACACCCGTTGGGCCACGCACGGGGCCCCGACCGACGGCAATGCCCATCCGCATCTCGGAGGCTGTGGCATAGGCCATTCCACCGCAGTGCACGAGTCGCTCGCCATCGTCCACAACGGCGTGATCGAGAACTACCGCGGCCTGAAGACGCGGCTCGAGGCCGAAGGCTACGTGTTTCGCTCGGAGACCGACTCCGAGGTGATCGCCCATCTCGTCGACAGCTGCCTCAAACAGGCCCTCGAGACCGGCTCGCGGGTCACCGACGAGCCGGCCGATTCGCCGTGGGTCTTGGCCGTGCGCGAAGCGATCGCTCAGCTGCGTGGCACCTACGGCCTGCTCGTGCTGTTCGCGGGCCGGCCCGATCTTCTCGTGGCCGCCCGGCTCGGCAGCCCGCTCGTGGTGGGCGTGGGCGACGGCGAGCACTTCATCGCCAGCGACGCGAGCCCGCTCGCGGGCCATGCCGACCGGATCGTCTATCTGGCCGACCACGAAGTGGCCGTGATCACCCCCGACACGCTCCGCGTGATCCATCGCGATTCCGGCCGCGTCGAACACTCCGTGCTGCCGCTGGAGCTCTCCGCCGCCGACGTGGGCATGGGCGGCTATTCGCACTTCATGCTCAAAGAGATCCACGAGCAGCCCGAGACGATCCGCGCGGCGATGCGCGGCCGCCTCTCGCGCGACGACGCCACGGCCGTGTTCGGCGGCTTGAACCTCACGCCCGCGCAGCTCCAGCACGTGAACCGCATCGTGCTCACCGGCTGCGGCACGAGCTGGCATGCGGCGCTCGTCGGCGAATACCTGATCGAGGAGTTCGCCCGGCTCCCCGTCGAGGTGGAATATGCGAGCGAGCTCCGCTATCGCAACCCGCCGATCGACGAGGGCACGCTGCTGTTCGCGATCACGCAGTCGGGCGAGACGGCCGACACGCTCGCCGCCCTCCGCGAAGTCAAGCGCAAGGGCCATCCCACGCTCGCGATCTGCAACGTCGTGGGCAGCACGATCGCCAACGAGGCCGACGGCGGCATCTATTTGCATGCCGGGCCGGAGATCGGCGTGGCGAGCACGAAGGCCTTCACGAGCCAGTGCGTCGTGCTCGCGCTGCTCGCGCTCTACTTCGGCCGCCTGCGGCACATGAGCTACGAAAAGGGCCTCGAGTTCATCGCCGCCCTCGAGCGGCTGCCCGGCCTCGTCACGGAAGCGCTCGAAGCCGACACGGCGATCCGCACGATCGCCGAGAAATACCGCAACGCCAGCACGTTCCTCTACCTCGGCCGCCAATACAACTTCCCCGTCGCGCTCGAAGGCGCCCTCAAGCTCAAGGAGATCAGCTACATCCACGCCGAGGGCTATCCGGCCGCGGAGATGAAGCATGGGCCGATCGCGCTCGTCGACCAGCACACCCCGAGCGTGTTCCTGATCCCACAGGGCGCGGTGTACGACAAGGTGATTCTGAATCTGGAGGAGATCAAGGCCCGCAAGGGTCCGGTGATCGCGATCGCGAGCCCGGGTGACGAGCGCGTGCGCGAACTGGCCGACGATGTGATCGAGGTGCCCGACGCCCCGGACTTTCTCCAGCCGATCGTGGAGGCGATCCCCCTCCAACTCCTCGCCTATCACATCGCCGTCCTCCGCGGCTGCGACGTCGACAAGCCGCGCAACCTCGCCAAGAGTGTGACGGTGGAGTGAGTCGCCGTGGGGCAAGCGTCTCGCTTGCTTGGCTTAACTCGTCCAATCCGGCTCGGGGTTACCCCGTACCGTCTCG
>JBMLMS010000188.1:0-2743 GCA_049243925.1 Pirellulales bacterium | reverse complement strand
GGCGAGATGGTATGGGGCAACCGCGAGCCGGGTTGGGCGAGTTGAGGCATGACAGCCCGAAGCCGGCGTCCTGGGTCTGCGAACCAATCCCGCGTCAGGCCGTCTTCTCGACCGGCACGAGCAACACGCTGGCGTGCGAATGCACGAGCACGGCCTCCGACGTGCTGCCGAGCAGCCAGCGTGAGAGCGGGTCGGTCGGTGTGCGGCCGATCACGATCAGATCGTCTTCGTCGGCCTTCGCCGCAGCGATGATCCGCTCGGCGGGGTTTCCCTCGACGACGATCGGCGCCGCGGCGTGGAAGGCCGGGGGCAGCGACCGCTTGAAAGCGTCGAGCCGGCTCGCCAGATCGCTCACCTCGGCGGCATGCTCCTGTTCCCAGGCCTTGGCAATCGCCGCAGTATCGGGATCGCGTGCCCGTTTTTCGAGCCAGGATGGCAGCGGCCCGGCGAGCATCGACTCGGCGACGCCGATCACGTGGCCCCGTGTCGAGGCCGGCCAGTGCAGCATCCCGAGTGTCGTCGCGACGGCGGCCGCGCTCTTGTCGTGATGGCAGGCGAGCACGTGAAGCCCCCGTCCGGCGGGCGCCGGGCTTCGGGCGACCAGCACCGGCAAGTGGGCGCCATGGAGCACGGCCCGTGAGACGCTGCCGAGCAGGAGCCGCTCGACGGTGCCCATGCCACGCGCGCCCACGACCACGAGATCCGCATGCCACGAAGCGGCGGCCTCGAGAATTCCCACGGCCGCGGGCTTCGAACTGTGGATCGACTGCACCGGCGTGGCGAAACTCTCGGGGAGGTGCCGTGTCGCCTCCTCGATGATCGCCGCGGTCGCCCCCTCGACCATCGCCTTCGGGCTGCCGGGCAGCTTCTTCTCCAGCTCCAGTGGCGAGAAATAGACGGCCACTTCGTCGGTGGCTGGATGGATGAGCCGGCCGGCCAACGCGACGGCATCGAGTGACGCGGCCGAACCATCGACGGCGATCAAGACTTTCATGGGTGCGCTCCGAGAACGTGGGGTTGAGGCAATCTTAGCCGATCCAGAGCTTGGCGGGCTCGCCGGGCACTTCCCGGGCGAGCCGCGGCACCGCGTAGCCGGGCAGCCGGCGCCGCAGGTCATCGATCAGCCGCAGCCCCTCCGCCTCGCCGACCTCGAAGTGGGCGGTGCCCTGCACCCGGTCGAGCAGATGGAGGTAGTAGGGCACGATACCCAGGTCGACGAGGCGTTCGGACAGTGCGGCGAGCACGTCGGCCGAGTCGTTCACGCCAGCGAGCAAGACGGCCTGGTTGAGGAGAATCGCCCGAGCGTCGCTGAGCCGAACGCTGGCCACAGCCACGGCCTCGTCGAGCTCCGCCGGATGATTCGCATGCACCACGACCACACAGGCCAGCCGTGTCTTCCGCAGCATGCCGGCCAGCTCTCCGGTCACGCGTGATGGCAGCACGATCGGCAACCGCGAGTGGATCCGCAGCCGGCGCACATGGCGAATCGATTCGATGCGAAGCACCAGGTCGCCCAGCCGTTCGTCGTCGAGGAGGAGGGGATCGCCTCCCGACAGGATCACTTCGTGAATCGATTCGTCCGCGGCGATGGCGGTGAGGGCCGCGTCGATGCCGGCGCGGCCGGCACCGCTCTCTGCATAGGGGAACTCGCGCCGAAAACAGTAGCGGCAGTTCACCGCACAACCGGGAGCGGCGAGCAGCAGGGCCCGGCCCCGGTACTTGTGCACGAGCCCGGGCGCCGCGAGCGCCTCGCGCTCGTGGAGCGGGTCGGCGGTGAACCCTTCAACCACGCGGTCTTCGGCGGGCGTCGGCAGCACCTGAAGCAGGAGCGGATCCCGGGGATTCCCGGGCTGCATGCGGGCGACGAACCCCCGGGGCACGAGCAGCGGAAACCCGGCCGCAGCCGCCGGCAGGTCGGAGGCCGCCAGCCGGAGCAGACTGCACAGTTCATCGAGATCGCGCACCGCGGCCGCGAGTTCGCGCTGCCACGGTGCGGAGCGCTCGTGGCCGACCACTGGCAGGCTCGACTGCGGCACGAATGACCTTCCAACCGGGGAGACGGGCGGCCTGCCGGTCCGTGACGGGACGTTGACAGTTTGCCGCGGGGCGACCACTCTTGGGGGCCCGGCGGATCTCCGCAGGGCGTTTGGCAATCCAGGATACGGGAGGCAGCGGTGGCGGGCTACAACACGAGCGAATTCAAGAAGGGTCTCAAGGTCCAGATCGACGGCGACCCCTACATCATGATCGAGTGCAACTTCGTGAAGCCGGGCAAGGGGCAGGCGCTCTACAAGTGCAAGCTGCGAAACCTCCTCCGCAATACGGTCCTCGACCGCACCTACAAGAGCGGCGACTCGCTCGATGCGGCCGACATCACCACGATCGATGCCCAGTTTCTCTACAAGCAGGGGGAGCAGTTCGTCTTCATGGACAACGAGAGCTACGAGCAGTACGAACTGACCAAGGAGCAGGTCGACGACGCCTGGAAGTGGATCAAGGAGGGCACCGTCTGCTCGATGCTGCTCTACAACGGCAACCCGATCTCGATGGAGCCGCCCAACCACATGGTGCTCAAGGTCGAGTACGCCGAGCCCGCCATGCGGGGCAACACCGCGACGAACCTCACGAAGCCCGTGAAGCTCGAAACGGGCGCCGACGTGATCGTGCCGGCATTCATCGAACAGGACGACATGATCAAGGTCGACACCCGCACCGGCGAATACCTCGAACGCGTGCAGAAGTA
>JBMLMS010000187.1:0-2666 GCA_049243925.1 Pirellulales bacterium | reverse complement strand
ATCAACGTGTCCCATGATGACCTCCACCACTTCGAGGAACGGCGTCCTGGCCCGGTTCACATCGCTCGGCACGCCGCCGGCGACCTACGGAACCCTACGGCAGCCAGGTGGCAAAAAACCAGCGGCTCATGGCCGGGCCTCGCCAGCCACCGGATCTGACGACACACTTGTGTGGATCGAACATACGATGGATGAGGCGTGACGGGCTGAAGCCTGTCGTACATCACGATGACGAATCACAGTTTTTCCACGCGACTGACAGCCGCCATCAAGGCTCGCAAGACGCCCGCGTGCGTCGGCCTCGACCCGCGCCGCGACTCCCTGCCCCACGCTCTCGGCGCCGGAGCTGCCGCCACGCCGCGCGAGCTCGCCACGATCTATGAGCGGTTCTGCTGCCACGTCATCGACGTCGTGGCGCCGCACGTGCCGATCGTGAAGCCCCAGCTCGCCTGCTTTGAGGCCCTCGGGCCACACGGCATGACGGCGCTTGCCGAAGTGATCGCCTACGCCCACGAGAAAAACCTCCTCGTGCTCGCCGACGGGAAGCGCGGCGATATCGGTTCAACCGCTGAGGCCTACGCAGACGGCTGGCTCGCCGGCCCGTGGGCGGCCGACGCGCTCACGGTGAATCCCTACCTCGGCCTCGACTCCGTCGAACCGTTCGTGAAGACCGCCCACGAACGTGGGGCCGGCGTGTTCATCCTCGTGAAGACGTCGAACCCCGGCAGCAAGGACTTTCAGGATCTCACCATCGACGGCCGCACGCTCTTCGAGCACGTGGCCGCGGGTGTCGAAGCACTCGCCGCCCGCACCGCCGACGGGGGCACCTACGGCGCGATCGGTGCCGTGGTGGGCGCCACCTGGCCGCGGCAACTCGACGCCATGCGGGCCGCGATGCCGCACGCCTGGATTCTCGTGCCCGGCTTCGGCAAGCAGGGCGGCCGCGCGGCCGACGTGCGCGGGGCATTCCATTCGGACGGCCTCGGGGCGCTCGTCGTGAGTGCACGAGACGTGATCTTCGCCCACGCGCGGCCCGAGATGAACGCCGGGCTCACCGAGGCCCAGTGGCAGACGGCCGTCGAACGGGCGTGCCGCGACATGATCGAGCGGCTCGCGGCCGACACCCCGGCAGGACGTTTGTAGGACAGGCTTCAGCCTGTCGGCTACACGTGCATTCGGTGACAGGCTGAAGCCTGTCCTACATCAAAGCGCCAGGCAGAGACAGGCTGAAGCCTGTCCTACGTAAGGGCGCTAGGCCCGGAGGGCCGGGTAAACACCAGCCGACGGAGGTCGGCCAAGGGAATTTCGGCAGGATGCCGAGAATTCCCGTGAAGACAACCGGCCGGGTAAACACCAGCCGACGGAGGTCGGCCAAGCGAAAATGAGCTGGAGGCTCATGTTTCGCGTTCGTCAAGAAAGCAGCTGCGAGATCAGCGGCAGCAGCTGCTTCTTGCGGCTCACGATGTTTTCGAGCGCGTAGAGGCTGCGGTCGAGCCGCGGATAGTTGATGTCTTCGAAGGCTTCCGACTCCTTCGAGAGCAACAAGAGCGAGCCGTTGCTGACCACGTCGGTCACGAGCAGGGCCGCGAAGTCGAGCCGCTGCTTCTCGGCGAACGCCTCGAGCGCCGCCCGCAGGTCGTCCTTCCGCTCCCAGAAGAGATCGAACCCCGTCTCCTCGATCTGCGAGATCGAAAACCGCACGCCGTTCTCAGAAAACTCCTTGCAGTCTTCGCGGATCACGTCGGCCGGCGTCTTCGACCGCAGCGCCGAGCCGATCTCGAAAAACTCGCGCGTGTAGCGCTCGAGATCCACGCCGCACTGGCCCGCGAGCCACGCCAGCACCTCGCGATCGACGTCGGTCGTGGTGGGCGACCGCAGATGAAGCGTGTCGGAGATGATGCCCGACGCCATGCAGAGCGCGATCGCCGGGGTCGGCACGAGCCCTGCCGCCCGAAACTGCCGGGCCACGAGCGTGCACGTCGAACCCACCGGCTCGTTCACGAACCGGATCGGCTGCGTGCTCTTGAGGCCGCCGCCGAGCCGGTGGTGGTCGAGCACCTCCACGATCTCCGCCTCGTCGGCCCCGGGCACCGCCTGGGCGAGCTCGTTGTGATCGACAAGCACGAGCTGCGGCCGCGGGGGATTGATGATGTCCGACTTGAACGCCAGGCCCACGAGCCCACCGTCATCGCCCACCACCGGAAACACAGGCTGGGCCGACCGCTCCACCACGCCCCGCGCTTCGGCCACGGTCCACTTGCCCGGCACCGTGACGATATCGCGATCCACCACCGGATCGATGAACTGGGCCGACTTGATCCGGAGCGTCGTGTTCACCGTGTCGAACGGGCTCGAGATCACCGACACCTTCTTCGCCTTCGCGATCTCCACCACCTCGGAGGCCAGCGGAAAGCCACCTGTGATCACCACCGCCCGCACGCCCGCGTCGATCGCCGGCAGCTGAATCGAAGGGCGGTCGCCACACACCACCACGAGCCGCTCGCGCGGATACCGCTGCATCCGCTCCGTGAAGCCCTCGGCGCTCATCGCGCCCACCATCACGAGCAGTTCGTCGGAGCGATCCGGCTCTACGCGATTGCGAAACTCCCCACCGAGCACCTCGCAGATCTTTTGCAGGCTCGTGGTCACGGCGCGGGCCTTCGTCG
>JBMLMS010000186.1:0-5476 GCA_049243925.1 Pirellulales bacterium | reverse complement strand
GAGCGACGGCTTGTCGCGATTCGGTTCCTTGGTACATTGCCGGAAATTCACCCCTCGACAGGAGATATGTGGCATGGGACTGCTCAAGGAATTCCGCGAATTTGCCATGAAGGGCAACGTGATCGACCTCGCCGTCGGCGTGGTGATCGGCACGGCCTTCGGCAAGATCATCGGCTCGCTCGTGTCGAACGTCATCATGCCGCCGCTCAATCTGCTCACGAGCCGCTTCGGTGTGAACTTCAACGACTTGGCGTGGCGGCTCTACATCAAAGCACCCAAGCTCAACGCTGACGGTACGAAAGTACTCGAGGATGGCAAGGAAGTGCTCGTCCTCCAGAACTATCCGATCCTCAGCTATGGACCGTTCATCCAGTCGGTGGTGGACTTCCTGCTCGTGGCCGCGGCGCTGTTCCTCGTGATCAAGCTCATGAACACCGCAAAGGCGAAGTTCGAGGAGAAGAAGGACGAGGCGCCGGCCGCTCCGCCGGAAGACGTCGCGCTGCTCCGCGAGATCCGCGACGCGCTCGTGCGGAAGTAGGGACAGAGCTTCGGGTCTGTCCGTTCGACCGATGCCAGGCGCATGACAGGCTGAAGCCTGTCCTACATCTTTGTAGATGCCAGGCGCATGACAGGCTGAAGCCTGTCCTACATCCTCTGGAGCAGCGACTCTATCTCGTCGGCTTCGATCGGCACGTGGCCGCAGAGATCGACGCAGCCGTCGGCCGTGACGAGGAGGTCGTTTTCGATCCGCACCCCCAGCCCCTCGTCGGGGATGTAGATCCCAGGCTCGACCGTCACCACCCAGCCCGGCTCGAACGGGCCGTTGACCGGAGCGAGGTCGTGCACGCCGAGGCCGAGCGAGTGGCCGAGGCCGTGCATGAAGTATTTTCTGCAGGCCGGCTCTTCGGGTGTGTCTTTGGCGACGTCGTCCTTCGTGAGCAGGCCGAGCGTCAAGAGCTCCTCGTTCATGTCGAGCTGAGCCGCCCGCTTCCAGTCGCGCGGCGTGATACCGGGCCGGAGCCGGGCCGTCGAGGCCCGCAGCACGCGGAGCACCGCGTCGTACACAGCCCGCTGCCGCGGTGTGAAGCGGCCGCTCACGGGATAGGTGCGGGTGAGGTCGGCGCTGTAGTTCGCATAGCTCGCCCCAACGTCGATCAACACGAGGTCGCCGTCGCGACACTCGGCGTCGTTGTCGAGATAGTGCAGCACGCAGGCGTTCTTGCCCGAGGCCACGATCGGTTCATAGCCCACTCGGGACCGGCGCCGGGTGAACTCCCCAAGCAGCTCGGCCTCGAGCTCGTATTCCGTCACACCCGGCGCGAGCATCGTGAGCACGCGGCGGAGGCCGGCGTCGGTGATGTCGATCGCCTTGCGGATCAGGTCGACCTCGGCCGGGCTCTTCACGGCGCGAAGCTTTCGCATCAGCGGAGCGAGTCGCTCGAAGCGATGCAGGGGATAGCGAGCGATCAGCTGCCGGGCCAGACGCGTGTCGCGGGGCTCCACGTCGATGCCAGCACGCTCATGCTCGTTGGCGTTGAGAAACACTCGCTCACTCTCGCACATGAGCCCGTGGAGCACCGCAGGCAGGTCGGCGAGCCAGCGAATCTTTGCGATGCCCGAAATCGACCGGGCGTCGTCTTTCGAGAGCTTGCGGCCCTCCCAGATCGTGAGCGTTTCGCTCGACTGGCGGATAAAGAGCATCTCGCGGCTGGCGGGATCGGCGGCATCGGGAGCGAGCACGAGCACGCTCTCCTCCTGCTCGATGCCCGTCAGGTGGAAGAGATCCGCCGCCGGCACCAGCCGCAGCGTGCCATCGCCGTTGGTCGGGAGCACGTCGGCAGCGTGCACGACGACGAGGCTTCCCGCAGGAAGCATGGCTCGGAGGTCGTCGCGGTGGGCTCGGAACACGGCGGGATCGATCGGAGCATGACGCATCGCGGCATTGTGCGATGCCGCCATGCGAGCCCGCAAGATCGATCGCTCCGGCTAGTTGAGCACCGCGAGGAACGAGGCCATGACCTCGTGC
This sequence comes from Pirellulales bacterium, assembly GCA_049243925.1. Classification (GTDB taxonomy): domain Bacteria; phylum Planctomycetota; class Planctomycetia; order Pirellulales; family UBA1268; genus RGVT01. Next base: position 3,450 of record JBMLMS010000186.1, on the reverse strand, counting down.
ACCGCACGGGCGAGTTGCGACTGCGTACCCAACTCCTGCCCCAGGCGAATCAGCACGAGTGCCTCGAGAAGCGTGTTCCAATTCAACCGTGTCATCTCACCCTCCGTGGCGAATGAACGAGAATCAAAAGCAAAGAAGTCTCGCGTGGATGTGGCAGGAATCAACGCCCATGTGCGATGGGCCGCGAATTACCGCCCTCTGGGCGTCGGACACTTTTGGCGATCGTGAGCGTACACTCGTGGCATCATGAAGCCCCCTCGCAAGCCGCAGCGCCCAGCCACACGCCCAGGCGGTTTCGCACCGTCCGGCGGCAAAGGGCCGCCCCGGCATGCGGGCAAAGCGGAGGAGAAATTTCACGGTGTACGGGCCTGCGAGGCACTCTTCGCCCGTCGCCCGGGCGACATCGTGCGGGTGTACGTCACGGCCCGCCGCAAGCCGACGTTTGCAAAACTGCTGGAGCACTGCGTGCGGGAGCGCAAGGGCTTTCAGATCGTGGACGACGAAAACCTCGAGCGACTCAGCGGGTCTCTGCACCACGAAGGCATCACGATCCTTGCCAAAGCCATCCGGCGGATGGATCTTGCCGCACTGCTCCAGTCACTCGAACAACGTACGATCTCCGGCCCGCTGCTCTACCTCGACGGCGTGCAGAATCCGCACAACCTCGGGTCGATCCTGCGGACGGCGGCCCATTTCGGCGTGGGGGCCGTGATCGGTGCCGAGGGTGAGCTGCCACCGCTCTCGGCCGCGGCGGTGCGCGTGGCGGAGGGAGCCGCGGAGCATGTGCCCGTCGTCACGCTCGCGAACTCCGGCCCCGACCTCGCGAGGCTCAAGAAAGCAGGCTACGAGCTCGTGGCCACGACGAGCCACGGCGGCGACGTTCTCTGGACGGCGCCGCTCGCTGATGCGCGCAAGCTCGTGCTCGTGATGGGAAGCGAAGGTGAGGGCGTGTCGCGCGGGATCGCGAAGGCGTGCGACCGCACGGTGCAGATCCCGGGCACGGGCGTCGTCGAGAGCCTCAACGTGTCGGTGGCGTGCGGAATCGTGCTCGCCGAAGTTCGCCGCCGCGGGTGATGGGCGCCGGCGTGGGGCTCCCCATATCCCGTCGCCGGACGTTCACCTTGCCCGGCGCGCCGGCTCGGGGCTACCCCGTACCGTCTCGCCGGACGTTCGCTGCGCCCATCCTGGGCTTCACTCACTCGGATGTGCCTGCGCTGCGCCATCCATGGCTCCGCTGGTCACATACGCCGTCTCAACGGCAGGGGCAGCCCCTCGCCTCCCCAACGAAAGCCCGAGGCGCAAGCCGAGAGGATGCCCCGGTGGCGAAACCCCACGTGTATTCCCTTCGGCTCACGCCTCGGGCTTCCAGACGGGGAGGCTCGGGCAGTCACGAGCCGGGTTGGGCTCGTTCAAGGCGACCATTGCGAAGCCTGTCCTACTTGATGCAGTAGAGCGCGGCTGTCGAGCGGATCAGGAGCGCGTCGTCGGCCACGGCCGGCGTGGCCCAGAAGATTTCGTCGGGGCCGCCGAGCGGGTTTTCGGCAAGCACCTTGAATTCGGGGCCGGCCTGGAGAACGGTCGTGTAGCCACGCTCGTTGACGAGGTAGATGCGGTCGCCCACCACGAGCGGTGAGCCCACGGCCGTGCTGCCGCCCGGGAGCCGCTTGCGGTATTTCTCGACGCCCGTCCGCTTGTCGCAGCAGACGGCGATCTTGTCGAGAAAGTAAAGATGCTCGCCGACGACCACGGGCGACGGCATGCCCGCCCCGCACTTCGTCTTCGACCACAGCACGGGGCCCGCCTGCATCTGGCCTTTCGGGAGCGTGACGTCGCCGGTGCAGCCGGAGGCGATCGCATACGCCGGCGCCTTACTGCCGGGGCTCGAGGTGCCAAAGTACATGCCGTCGGCATCGGCGACGACGGAGCAGGCGAATGACGTGTCGATGCCGCCGAACCGCCAACGCTCGGCACCCGTGTCGACCGCGTAGGCGGTCACCCGGCCCTGGCCGGCTGTCACGACTTCGGGCGTGCCTGCGTTCGTCCAGACGATCGGCGTGGCCCACGAGGTTCCCTTGGGGCCGGCGGCCTTCCAGAGATCCTGGCCCGTCGCACCGTCGAGGCAGAGGAGCGTGTCGTTCTCGTCGTTGTAGAGCTGGATGAAGAGCCGCGCGGCTCCTGCAGCATCGACGTGGAGCAGGGGAGACGAGCCGGTGCCGAACTGGTTCGTCGTGGGCTGGGGCCCGAACTCACGCCGCCAGCGCTCCGTGCCGGCGTGGTCGAGCGCCACGAGCATGCCAGTGGCACCAAAGAATGCAAACACAGTGTCGGCCGTGGCGCATGGCGTCTCGGTGGCAAACGTGTTCGAGGCGTGCTTGCCATACTTCGGCTTCGCATTCGCGATCGTCTTCGACCACTGGATCGCGCCGGTCGCACGGTCGAGGCAGAGCACCCGCCATTCGATCGGCTCCGACGGTGCCGACCCCATGCCCCAGGTGGAGAGCGACATCACGCCCCCCATCATCCCGCTGGGCCGTCCGCCGCTCGGGGCGACGGCCGTCGTCACGAAGATGCGGTCGCCAGCCACGATCGGCTGCGACCAGCCCGCGCCGGGGAGCGGGGTGCGCCAGGCCACGCGGGAATCGTTGTTCCACTGGAGTGGAACGGCGGACTGTGGGGCGTGGCTGAGCGCGGGCCCACCCCGAAACTGCGGCCAGTCGGCCCGGGCCAACGGTCCACACGCCACCACCGCCATCATCCATACGAACCGCGTCATGCGTGGCCTCCTTGCCAAGTCCCAGGAGCCTAGCAGAAACGCCGCGGCGACAGAAAGCCGATTGGCAGCGAGGTGGAGCCGGTGGCTGCGAGATCGGCGAGCGCCGAGCCCATCACACTGGCGAACTTGAAGCCGTGGCCCGAGAAGCCGGCGGCGATGGCGACGCGGTCGTGCTCGGGATGGAGCCCCACCACGAAATGATGGTCGGGCGACATCGTGTACAGGCACACGGCGTGATCCGCTTGGGCCGTGCCGAGCGTGGGGAGATGCGTGGCGATGATCTTTTCGATGGCTTGTTGTTCAGTGGTGTCGATCCCACGGTCGACACTGAGCGGATCGGTGACGAGGTGCCCGCCGGAGTGCTCGGCGATCTTCACGCCGCGGTGGTCGAGCGAGGGAAATCCGTAGAAGAAGCCCGCCGGTGCGTCAAAGGCGAAGCAGGGCATGGCTCCAGCTGCGAATGCCTGTGAAACCGACGCAGATGGCCGATACCAAAACAGCGACTTGCGCAGCACCGTGAGCGACACGGCGGGCATCTGAAGCAGTTCCGCCGCCCACGGCCCGGGGGCGAGCACGAGCCGATCGGCCGCAACGTCGCCCCGGTCGGTCGAGACGATCACCCCTGCGCCCTCGGCCCGCCAGCCATGCACCTGCACGCCGGTCTCGAGCGTGGCCCC
>JBMLMS010000185.1:0-3775 GCA_049243925.1 Pirellulales bacterium | reverse complement strand
AAGTCGATCCCCAGCTGGCCGCCCCACGACGGCATCGGCTTCGACTCGAAGATCTCCAGCGACTTCAAGCGGAAGTCCCGCATCCACGCCGGCTCCTTCTTCATCTCGGAGATCTGGGTGACGATCTCGGCGTCCACGCCCTTGCGGGCCTTGAAGACGGCCGGGGAGTCGGTGCGAAAGTCGTACTTGTTGATCTCGCCGAGGGCGGACGACGAGGTGTCGAGGGCTGTGGACATGGTGCTGCCTTCTGTGGGTGGGTGGTGTGCGTCAGGCGCCGACGGGCTCGGTCGTCTTCTCCATCGCCTTTTCAGCTGCAGCGGCATCGGGATAGGCAGCGCGGATCCGTTCGTAGCCCTTCTTGTGGAGCTCGGCGGCCAGTTCCGGTCCGCCCGATTCCACGATCCGCCCGCCGAGCATCACGTGGGTCTTGAGCGGAATGTTGTGCTCCAGGAGCTGCTCGTGGTGGGTGATGATGAGGATGCCCATCTCCGCACCGCCCGGAGCGCCTCCGCTGCCGATCTTGGCGATGCTCTGACTGGCCAGGCGGACCGCGTCGGCGTCGAGGCCGCTGTCGGTCTCGTCGAGGATCGCGAACTTCGGCCGCAGCATCGCGAGTTGGAGGATCTCGGCCCGCTTCATCTCGCCGCCGGAGAAGCCGTCGTTCACGTAGCGGCGGGCAAACTCGGGGTCCATCGACAGCTCGGCCATCTTCTTCTTGAGCTCGTCGCGAAACTCCCGCATCGGCATCAGCTCTTCCCCTTCCTTGCGGTCGGGGTTGCGGACGTTCGTGACCGAATGGCGAAGGAAGTCGGCCACCCGCACGCCGGGGATAGACATCGGCCGCTGAAACGCCAGGAAGATTCCGGCCCGCGCCCGCTCGTCGGGCTCCATCGCCAGGATGTCCACGCGGCTGCCGTCGGCCTTCACCAGCTCGATCGAGCCGGCCGTCACTTCATACGACGGATGGCCCATGATCGCGTATCCGAGCGTGCTCTTGCCCGAACCGTTGGGGCCCATCAGCGCGTGCACCTCGCCGCGGCCGATCGTGAGATCGACGCCCTTCAAGATCTCCTGGCCGTCGACGGCCACATGGAGGCCCTTGATGACGAGTTTTTGATCGGCGAGTTTTTCGCCGAGCGCTGCCGGGGTGGTCATGTGGTGCATTTCTTCCTGCGGTGAATGCTGCCGAAATCAGGCCTGAACTTTTTGGTGGTCGAACACGAGATCGCCGTCGCCCACGGGGGACACGACATAGCCCGAGTGGTGGGGCACGGGCAGTTCGTCGTCGATCTTGCCGACGCCGTCCTTGCGCTTCGCGATCCGTTGACCCTGGATCTTGTCCTGGATCCGCATCAGCCCTTCGAGCAGGCTTTCCGGACGCGGCGGGCAGCCGGGCACGTAGACGTCGACCGGCACGACGAGGTCTACGCCCTTGACGACGTGATAGCCCCACTTGAAATACGGGCCGCCACCGGTCGTGCAGGCGCCCATCGCGATCACGTATTTCGGATCGGGCATGAGGTTGTAGAGCCGGCGGACACGGCTGGCCATTTTGTAGGTCACGGTGCCGGCCACGATCATGAGATCGGCCTGGCGGGGCGTGGCTCGGAAGGCACCGGCGCCGAAGCGGTCCATGTCGTAGCGGCTGGCACCCGCGGCCATCATCTCGATGGCACAGCACGCCAGGCCGAACGTCATCGGCCAGATGCTCGACTGACGGGCCCAGTTGATCGCCTGCTCGACGGTCGTGAGGACCATGTTTTCTTCAAACCGGCCCTCGATCCAAGGCTTCGGGGTGGCAAGGGGCTGCGTCATGGAGCACTCTCCTGGATGGTCTGCAAGGGAAACCGCACGGCATTCGATGCTGCAACGCCCGGGTTTTCAAGGGCTGCTGAAGCGGCCGCCGGGACTGGCTCGCCCGCGGTGAATCGGCAGCACGAACCGCCGTCGAGCCGGCATTCCGACAGCTTTACGGGCACGCCGACGAGTTCCTCGAGCATCACCCGCTCGGCGGCGCAGATGCCTCGGTCTTCCTCGGCCAGATCGGGGTAGGGGCAGGCATACGTCGTGAGCACCGGCAAGCCGCCCGTGGGACCGCCTGCATCGACCGAACACGACAGCCGCCGCTCGCTGAACAGCCCCGCCACGTCGTGCAGGCGAGCCTCGGGGGTGGGGCCTGCGATTCGGTCGCGATAGCGGCCGGCCATCGCGGCACCAATCCGGGCCAGGAGCCCGCGGCGCACGTCGGGCTCGCGGATGGCCCGCACCTCGCGCCAGAGCACGAGTGCAAGGTCGTGAAAATTATCGCCCCCGCTGCGGCGGCCCTTATCGGTGAGGCTGTAGTGGTGGGCCGGGCGGCCGCGGCCGGTGGCCCGCTCGTGCGCCGACCGTTCCACGAGTCCGGCCTTCATGAGCCGCTCGAGCCGCTGCCGCACGGCCGTGGCCGTGACCCCGAGCGCATCGGCCAAGTTGCCGATGCCCGAAGCGCCTTCCACGCGGAGCATGTCCAGGAGGGCGGCGTCAGAACTGCGTGCGAAGGAGCTCGCATCGTGGTTCGGGGTGCTCATGCATGAGTTATAGCGCGCCCCCGATTTTTGACAAGCCGGGCTGCGAAAAATCCCCCCGGGCCGGACTTCCTGGAAACGTCGTCCGCATGACGTCCAGGAACTCACCCTGCGAGAGCACCCGCGACACCTGGCCGCGAAACTCGCGGGCCCCGGGCAGACCCTGCGCGTAAGAGCAGGCGAACTTCCTCATCAGGAGCGTGCCGCGGTCGGGTCCGAAGCGGCGGCACACGAGGTCATAGTGGTGGAGCACAAGTTCATATTGCTCGCGGGGCGATGGATCGGGCGGCTTGGGCTCGCCGCGGAGGAGTGCGGCGACCTGGGCGAAAATCCACGGCTTCGCGAGCGACTCGCGGGCAATCATCACGCCGTCGAGCCCGTGATCCCGCAGCCGGGCCACTGCCGTCTCTGCCGAGTCGATGTCGCCGTTGCCCACGACCGGCAGCCGCGACACACTCCGCTTCACCGCGGCGATGGCATCCCAGTCGGCCCGACCCGAGAAAAACTGCGCGGCTACGCGACCATGCACCGTGAGGCACGAGGCCCCGGCCTCTTCGATGCGCTGCGCGACTTCGACGGCCGTGCGGCAGGTGTCGGCACAGCCCAGTCGGATCTTCGCCGTCACGGGCGTGCCATCGCAGGCCTCCACGACCCGGCGCACGATCTCGCCCACGCGGGCCGGGTCGCGCAGGAGCCACGAGCCGCTGTGGGCCTTCACCGTGACCTGCCGCACCGGACAGCCAAAGTTGAGATCGACCACGCTCACCTGAAAGTCTTTCGCCAGCCGGCGGCCCACCGCGGCGAGATTCTCGGGATCGTTGTCCCACATCTGCACGGCGAGCGGCCGCGGCTCGTCGCGCACGCCCCACAGGCGGTCGGGGTTTTCGCCGCGATGCGTTTCGAGCCAGAGCGCGCCGCGGGCGGCGATCATTTCGGTGGCGAGCAGCCCGGCGCCACCGAATTCACGCACCACCTGGCGGTAGGCGAAGTTCGTGTAGCCGGCCATCGGGGCTTGGAGCACCGGCGGATCGACGACGACGGGGCCGATCGAGAGCGGCTGCACGGCGGGCGGCATCGCTGCGGCCGGGGTCGAGACCGTCATGGCGCGATCGCGGGCGCACCCGGCACCGCGAGCGGCGGCGGCTGCACGCCGGCTGGTGGGATGAACACGGGCGGCGGCACCGCGGCGGCGGGCTGTGTCGGGGCCAGCG